>JAYWHF010000556.1:0-2526 GCA_043777855.1 Gammaproteobacteria bacterium
ACCAACTCGTAGCCCGTCAATGTCAACAAATTATTGTTATGAGTAAAAGTTAGGCTGCGGCCATTATCTGTTAGCGTCACTGACCCCGAAACGGCCTCAGCGCTACCTGACCGAATGAGATGCACTGTTTGATCGTTCACCGACAAACTGTTCAATGGTTCATTAAAGGTTAACCGCAACTGTGTATTGACAGGTATATCGGTGGAGTTGGACGCAAAGCTAGCCTCTGTTATGTTTGGAGCAAGTTTATCAACAACACCAGATGTGACAAAAGAAGGTGTCAAGTAGCCGAAGGAGTTTCCGGCCTGATCGTATAAATCGCCACCATTACCATTACCAATATGCAACGTATATTTATGCCCCACTTTTAGTTGCGTTCTCGGTACAAATATTAAACTCATTCGGTCTTCGCTTACTTTCATAAATCCTTCAATCTTTCTACCTATCATATAACCACCGCCACCAACAGCAACATTCTCGCTGTCGTCTGATAACAGCCAATCCCCACTTAATTTTACGGTTGGGTCTATTGGCTTGTTGAAGCGAATTTCTATTGGCGTGTTTAATGGAGCATTGTTTACACCATTGGCCGGAACTGTCACGACAGTAAGACCTTGTATAGCATCAACTCTTGTGCCCGCAACAAAGTGCCGGTCTACAGAAGCGGCAAGTTTATTGCCACTTAAATCTTCAACACCGCTAATCAGCAAAGTATAACTAGCACCACTCTGAAGTAATTGTTGAGGCGTCAGTGTTAACAGTAAACGATCCGCGCTCAACTCTTTTACTACTATTACCGGCAAGCCACTTAGTGTTAATACGACACCATCCAGTTTATTTATATTTAGAGGCTCACTAAATCGTACGCGCATACGCGCATTTAAAGGCACGCTCACCTGACCCTCATCAATGCCAATCGCCTCAATCTTCGGTGAAACTAAATCCAACTGAAAGCTGGTCGTGAAAGAGGTACTGAAGTAGCTGACTGCATTGCCAACTCTATCTTGCACATTAGCAATAGTGACGCTGTAGGTGTGCCCAGCTGCCAGCGGAGCCAAAGGTCTTAGGCTCAATTCAAGCCCATTACCATTGATAGAAGGAAGCGCATTTACATTCTTCTTTAAGATGGTGTCATATAAATAGAAACTACTGGTGTTTATCGACAATGGATTTATTGGCTCTGACATCACCAAAACTATCAATGAATTCACAGGTACATCAATTGCGCTCGACGATGGCGTTGTACTTACGACAGCCGGAGCAATCACGTCAACTGAACTGGTAGTCTTAAATGTAATAATTTGATCTGTTAATAGATTGCCTGAAACATCAGAAATACCTGACAAGGTTTCTTTGATCTCACTATTTGAAAGCAATACATGATCTTTTACGTAGCGAATTTCTTTATTGCCTGCTAGAAAAGTAACCTGTTCATTTCCTTTTGCGATCACGCTGAATGGATGTATAGGCTCATCGAATTGCAAATGAAACGTTGGGTTCACAGGCACGTCTTTTTCCCCATTGGATGGGCTGCTTCGCGTTAAAATTGGCGATTGCGTATCGGCGATGCTGTCAATACCGGTGTTGAAATAAAAACTGTTATTACTAACAGCCTTATCGCCATCGATATCTTCAATACTAGAGTTTAAATTCAGGTAATAGCGGGTATTCGGCTCTAATAAAGCTATTGGCTGAACTCGAATACGTAGGCCATCATTGCTAAGCGATATATCTGTCGATTGAATTACACCCGATGGAGTCCCTTTACGGAGCTGAACAGTATTTGAGTCAAACGTAGAGGCTTTCATTGTTTGATTAAATGCAACCTCAATGCGTGGATTCAAAGTCACATCGACCTGCCCCTGAATGGGGTATAGCGCTTCCACATCAGGCTTGATGTTAGGTGTGCTACCCGAAGCACTGCCTGTTCGAAATGTTCCTCGATAGGCATTAAAAAGATTACCTGATAAGTCTCTCAGCTGATTGGTTAGAAACACCTCTATTAATGCATTCTCTGGAAACGCCTGGCTTGGTACAAAAGTAATTGCTTGATTACTTGAATCAAGAGTCACTTTTCCAGAAATTAGATTGCCGTTAGCGGCTATTCGGACACTGTTATCTATAGTGCCGGCATTTAATTCTTTACTTGCGTAAAGGACGATACGTTCAAGTTGCCTCACATTACTAGCGCCACTGATGGGCTGCTGACGCACCACACTTGGTCGAGCGAAGTCAGTATCGATAATAGCAGTGCTAAAAGTGCTGACAAAATCTGAAAGTGCATTACCTGCATTATCGGTCACCGCACTGGTAACTACGATAGTGACAGGTTTTCCAGCAGGAACAGGCACTCCCATTGTAATGGTACGATTATCTGCCGAACGTGACACGCCCGTTCGTTGAATTGCCCCGTCTATATAGAAAAAGAAATTATCTCCATTTATGGTACTTTCCTTAAGCGATTCGGAGAATGTCAGTACGATGGGTGTTAAGGGACCTATATCCATAGCACCATTTTCAGGAGTT
>JAYWHF010000557.1:0-2526 GCA_043777855.1 Gammaproteobacteria bacterium
TCGGTGGTTTTATCGGCGCAGATATGGATCGCAAGCGGTGCGAACTGTCAAAGGTTGCCAAGCAATACAACTTGGACATGATGTTCGCAGCCATAAACTCGAATGGTGAGGTTGTCGGTACAGCAGCGTCTTCAAAAAGCACCGATGGTGCCGGGACTGATAAAACCGTTATTGGCACCACGGTAACCGTTCGCGACAAAGACGGAGCCGCTGGGCACTTTGAAAGTGGTTCGGATCAGCTCACGCCGAGGGCGCGAGAATATTTTGCTGCAATAGCTGCTCAATACAGCACTAAAAATATGCTTGAAGGTCAGGCCGACCCAAAGCGACGCGAAGAAATCGCCAAGCAGATTGCGCAACGCCGTATCTTTTTGATTGGTCACACCGATGACACGGGCTCCAGCGACTTGAATGCATCGTTAGCAGAGCGGCGTGCAAGAGCGGTGGCCAGTTTTCTACGGCAGCAAGGCATTGCGGAGAGCGCACTTTATTTTCAAGGCGCAGGTGAAACACTACCCATTGCAGACAACCGTACAGAAGCTGGGCGCAATGCCAACCGTAGGGTTGAAATTGTTGAAGTGACAGATGAGCCCAATTTCAAAAAATATCTCGAAGCACGCAAGCCGGACTACCAGTTTTACCGCCCTGTGGATGTCGCTTCATCGGGAAGTTCAAGCAAAAGTAGACCTGTTGCCGCTGTTCCAGTCACCAGCGCGCCGGCCAAGTCCCCGGCTGATGCAAAACGACCTAGTGAAACAGCTGCGGTGCAAGCCAAGCCATCTGGTATGCCCAACGCTACATCGCCATTAATTAACTTTGGTGGTTCGCCTTACACCCCTCAAGAAGCCAGCCTAAAAGTAAGTACGCTAATACCTGAGAAGGGGAACTTTGGGTTTCTTTCAAAAGCCTATGCCAGCGATGCAGTAGTCACGACAGATTGCACCAACGATCGACCGCGCGCGGCAGGCTCTGTCAAGTCATTGAGAGACGGGAGTAGTTACAAAACAAATGAACACATGCCGCAATTGTTCGGCAAAACTTGGGCCGATAACGTCAATGGCAATCTGGTTGTTATTAATCGCTTGGCGATTTTGCGTGATGGCGGCACGCCTGCGAATTTGCCAGAACTCAAGGTTTATGCGCAGCACAACCCTGCCAGCGTCAAGAAACCGAAGATCAGTGAAGAGCCGCGCGTCAACAGTTACTTGGTTGGGCAAGGCGTGCTGTACCGCATATTTCCGCGCCCCGAGGGCGGTATTAAATGCATGGATTTACTGTTTTCTACCGATGGCTCGACCACTGCCAAAGGCGGAAAACTGGTGTACACCGCTGGCGCAGCCCAGTACGTCGCCAATATCAAACCGCAAGTTCAATAATTTTTCAAGGGAGTCACGATGAAAGAGTTTTTTGTAGCTTCACCTGTGCTGGCATGGAGCATCGTCAGCGTGATGGTTGCGCTGCTGGCTATATCGATTTTGTGGGCAAAAGTCAAATGGTGGTGGCACAACACTTGGTATAGCTTTCCCTTAATGGGGAAAGTTTCGACGCTTTCAAGGGACACCAACCGCGACAGCATTGACCCGACGTGGTTCAAAACCGAAAAGACACTTTGTCGTGACTACAAAAAATTCATCCGAATCCAGGACGAGCACGACTTCAATGAAAAAGTAACTTACCTTACCAAGGCAGGTGACAACGGCAGACACAGTACGCCCGGCTTGATTTGGATATTGACGGTCGCGCTTGTTTTCGTCGAAGCCATGGGTTTTTCTTATGTGCTTGCTGGCTACACCATACCGGGAGCCAGTGAGAACTTGCAACAAATGGGCGCTTATGGAATTGCATTTTTGATTTCCGTCATCTTGGTAGCATTCACCCACTTTGCAGGCCATGAACTTTACAAGTCAAGCAAAATAAAAATGGCGCGTCAAGAATGGAGCGAGGGCGGAAGAAAGGGGAAAACCACAAGTGGAACGGTACCTTTAGCGCGTCAACAATCTGTGGATGATGACCAACCCGGCTATGTTCAGTTAATGAACCGCGTCGGCACAACACCTGGGTACTACGCTAGTATTGGTACCGCCATATTCGTAATGGTCGTTGCCATAGGCGCGACATATGTACGGGGACAAGTGCTCGAAAAACAACTTCATCAGCAGGTTGTTGGCCAAAGCGGTGGCACATTTGAGCTGTCTGCCAAATTATCTAAAGACGGTTTGGACATGTCTGCGAAGTCCAATAGTCAAGGCATCAAGCTACCCGCTGAAGATGCCGCCGCAAATAAACGTGCCACTGATAAAGCCCAGGAGGACGATGTGAGTATTGACCGCCATGGCGGGTGGGGCACCTTCATCGTATTGGCCTTCATTTTTGTTTTTTTGCAAATTTTGAGCGTATTTTTTGGCTTTCGTTGGGGGTTTGCCGGCAAAGACAGCGAATCCGCATACAAGGCTATCGGCGGTGGTCGTTATTCAAGTTATGCAGATGTTCGTGAACATTACAAAGAAATCGCCGATACGGCTCAAT
>JAYWHF010000558.1:0-6987 GCA_043777855.1 Gammaproteobacteria bacterium
CTTGCCATTTACGACTTTCATTACTGGCTGCATTTTGTTAACTATTGTACTCGCCTCTTCAGAGGTAAGCTGGATATCAAAATAAGCAGCAACAATTTGTGTAACAGCCACATCGATATCATGCCAAATGCCGCGCTCAGCAAGATTATCAATGCCATTCCGGAATTCCGTATATGCCACCAAGTGCGCTGCTGTTGGGACTTTTTTGTACTCAGTTTGAACTCTAGTATCGTAAATTAAATTCTTCCGTACGAAATCTGTAAACGCGGGCTTAGCAATAATATCTCGCCAAGAATTATTTACCGGGTCAGTTTTAAAGTCTGTTAACGGAGGGGTATACTTTGCAATATAACTCTCCAAGGCTATATGACGCTGTTCCACCAAAGTCTCGCCGTCAGTTAAGCGAAAAATACCACCCGCATATTGATTCACATAGGTATGCGCCATGACATCAGCGGCAGCATGTCCTAAATAGCCATAAGCAAATGCTTTTGCAAACGGATCATTTTTAGAAACATTCAGCAAATACTCCAGCCACTGATTAGTCCGCCAACCAACATTTAGAAAGTTTTTATCCTCAACGCCCGGATGTACAACGGTTTGACCCACGACAACATCAGGTACAGCATCGGGCCCAATGTTACCCATTAAAAAAGCGGCTCTATTGTTGAGAATTGCACTTTTTACGTCCGCCGGCAACTCCAGATCAACCGATTGATCACCAAGCTTGAAGCTTAATTTCCCATCCTTCTCCAAGTCATTAATAACTTGTTGGCCGACCCATACATGAGTCTCAAGCTTAAACGCATGAACCGTTAAAGGAGCGAGCGCAAAAAAAACAGACAGAACACAAACAATACTTTTTTTCATTCCAATTTTTTCCATTTGAGAGATTTTCAATTTATATCCTAGGACACGTTTCAACTAACTAAATGCGACCCAACAACGAAACCATTTCTAATGCGGTTGCTGCGGCTTCAACGCCTTTGTTGCCCGCTTTTGTTCCTGATCTTTCAATGGCTTGTTCGATTGAATCTACGGTGAGCACACCGAAGGTAATAGGTACGCCAAAATTGAGTGATACCTGTGACAATCCTTTCGTGCATTCTCCTGCTACATATTCGAAATGCGGGGTGCCACCACGAATAACTGCACCTAACGCGATGATCGCATCGAACTCCTTTTTTGCAGCAATTTTTTGCGCAACTAGCGGGAACTCAAATGCGCCCGGCGCATAAAAAATAGTGACATTTTCGTCTTTGATTCCGTGACGACGTAAAGTATCCAGCGCGCCATTCTTCAAGCTTTCAACCACAAAACTATTCCAGCGGCTGACAATGAGAGCGTACTTACCTTTACATGCAGAAAACTCGCCTTCGATAACCTTTATGTTGCTCATAGTGATTTCTCTTTAGAAATTTAAAAACTATTTTTTTGAATCTTTAAACCTTTGAATTTTTAGACATCGGGACAAATGTATTCGACGACTTCCAAATCAAATCCCGATAAGGCTGAGTAACGCATGGGCGCGGACATGACGCGGATTTTTCGCACGCCCAAATCCCGTAAAATTTGCGACCCAGTACCAACCTGTTTGTAAATAACCTCCGCACTGCGGCGCTGCTGTTTTCCGGAGATCAACCAATCAATACTCTCCTCTACATCTGTCGTGCTTTCGTCGTGACAAATCAGCAATACCACACCACCTTCTTCACTCACCCGCTTTAGCGCTGCCTGATACGTCCACAAGGAGGCACCTGTTGGCGAATAGCGTTTGATGCAAAGCACATCGCGCGCGGTGTCCATCACATGCACCCGCACAAGGGTGGGATTATCTGATTTGATCTCACCCTTTACCATCACAAAATGCAAGTCGCCACGCGCTAGATCGCGGTAGGTCAACAACTCAAACTCGCCGCACAGGGTTTCAACTTTGCGCCGATTAATGCACTCGACGGTTTTCTCTTTTACCGCGCGGTAATGAATAAGGTCGGCAATGGTACCGATTTTTAAGCCGTGTTGCTCGGCGAAAAGTTCAAGATCAGCACGTCGTGCCATGGTGCCATCTGGGTTCATAACCTCAACGATAACCGCAGCCGGTTCAAAACCGGCCAACCGCGCCAGATCACAACCGGCCTCGGTATGGCCCGCGCGACTCATAACACCACCGGGCTGACTCATGAGCGGAAAAACGTGACCCGGCTGTACCAGATCATTCGCTTTAGCGTTGGCACGGACGGCGGTTCGCACGGTAAGCGCGCGATCGGCCGCCGAAATTCCAGTGCTGACGCCATCGGCAGCTTCTATCGAGACCGTAAAGTTTGTTGTGTATTGTGATTTGTTGTCACTCACCATCAGCGGTAAATCCAACTGTTGGCATCGCTCTGGCGTCAGCGTTAAACAGATAAGCCCGCGCGCGTAGGTCGCCATGAAATTGATGTCCTCGGCGCGTACCTGCTCGGCAACCATAATGAGATCGCCTTCATTTTCTCGATCTTCGTCATCCATCAGGATAACCATTTTCCCTTGGCGCAAATCATCGATGAGTTCTTCGATTGTATTAAGCGGCCGACCCGTCACTGTCTTACTTTGCATAGTTAATCTCGCTTACTTAAAGCCGTTCTGCGCTAGAAATTCAAGAGTGATTCCATCCCGCCCTGAAGATTCCGCTGCCTTGTCACCTAAAATTAAGCGCTCCAAATAACGCGCCAGCACATCAACTTCTATATTGACCAAAGTCCCGGCTTGATAGCTGTCCATAATTGTCCACTTGAGCGTATGCGGAACTATATTTAATTCGAATTCAGCACCATCCACTTTGTTGACCGTGAGGCTAGTGCCGTCAATGGTAATGGAGCCTTTGTGGGCAATATATTTTGCCAATGTTTTCGGTGCGCGTAGGCGAAAACGTTCTGAGCGGGCATCCGGATGACGGCTTACCACTTCACCAATGCCATCCACATGACCACTGACAATATGGCCACCCAACCGAGTTTGCGGCGTAAGCGCTTTTTCTAAATTAACACGCCGATTAATTTTCCAGGTTGGAATACTCGTGCTTTCAATGGTCTCGCGCGAAACATCGGCCCAATAGCCGCCGTCAATTAGCTCTACTACCGTAAGACAAACTCCATTGGTAGCGATCGAATCTCCCAGATGCACATCGGTCAAATCCATGTCGTTGGTTTTAATGCATAACCGTAAATCGCCATTCTGCGGCTGCAGTGCAACAACGTCGCCAATCGCTTCAATAATTCCTGTGAACATAGACGCCTCTATTTTCGATGGTGTCAAACTTCATTGCATTAACGGTGTGTAGTGAATTTTTACGCGATAAGGCGGCTTTGACCTGGATTTACACCACTCCCCAAGTCAACTACTTTAGTGCCCGCGATTAAATCATGCAGGCAACGCCGATCACCGCGAAAAATAAACATAATATCCACGAGCCCCAAGAAAGGGTGAATAGAACCAGCAATCCATTGCGGTAAATAGCGATTCAATATCAGATGTGTAAAGCTTGGACGCTGCCCGTCTAACATCACTATCGCCAAACCCATCATTCGCTTACCAATAGTTTGACCATAGCGAAACAGAAGCAAACCATGCAGGGCAAAAAACATGAACAAACTGTAAGCGATGATAATGTAAGACACGTCGTTTGGAATTGGCGTTTCGGTCATGATCAACTCCCAAATGCCGTAGTAGCTAAACAAGGGCAGCATGACAACCGTACCTAATATTCCGTCAATCATTGCCGCCGAAAAACGTTGTTCTCGGCTTGCCAAATTATGCTGTGTAGCCACTAACGGAGGCACAGGTTTCATATTCGGAGGGGGTACGTCTGGCGCTTGCTGGTTGTCGTGATGGTCGCTCACGGCTTTACCTCTCTAATGTTCAAGGTTTAGTGTTCCATATCGGGTGTCAAGGTTATACGCCAATCCGCGCCAACCGCTCTCATATCGCGAATTTTTAGTGGCAACGCCGATGACATGGTGCTGAGGGGCAAATCGAACAAAGGGCGCGCTTGACTGCCAAGCAGTTTGGGCGCCATAAAAATAACGACTTCATCCAGCAAACCCCGACGCAGAAAACTCGCCGCCAAAGTAGCGCCTGCCTCAACTAAAACTTCATTGCACTGCCTCTTAGCCAATTCGCGCAACAGGCCGTTTAAATCTATGCGGCCATCACTGGCGGGCATGGCTAAAAGCTCTACATGGGCAGGCCAACCCAACACTTTTTCCGCGCTGCTTTGAAGGCCGCTGCTATGAAGGCCATTATGAACCAATAAAACCGGTGTGGCCTGGTTGAGAATATCGGCATCACGGCTCATTCGCAGCGAGGAATCTAATATCACGCGCAGAGGCTGTCGGACAAGGAGGGATTCATCATGATTTAGATGCAGTTCATGAGCGCGAACGCTTAGTGACGTATTGTCGAACAGCACTGTGTTTATGCCAGTAATAATGGCACAACTGCGCGCACGCATACGCTGCACATCCTGACGCGCAAGACGACCGGTGATCCATTTGCTCTCGCCGCTTTCCATCGCCGTACGGCCATCAACACTCATCGCCAACTTACAACTAACGAAAGGTAAACTTCGCTCCATACGCTTTACAAAGCCGCGGTTAAGTGCCCGCGCATCATCTTCGAACACTGGCCCGTCGACCTGAATACCCGCGTCGCGCAATTGCTCAAGACCGCGGCCAGACACCACAGGATTGGGGTCTTCCATCGCGAAGACGACCCGCGCAACGCCTGCCGCTATAAGGGCCTCGCTGCAGGCTCCGGTTTTCCCACGATGATTACAAGGCTCTAGGGTGACGTAAGCTGTAGCGCCCTTGGCCAACTCACCGGCAACTTGCAATGCATTCACTTCAGCGTGGCCTTCGCCGGCGCGAATGTGCCAGCCTTCGCCCACTAACTTGCCTTCGCTTACCAACACACAACCCACACGCGGGTTGGGCATAGTAGAGTAGATCCCACGCTCGGCTAAACGCAGCGCACGCGCCATGTATTCAGAGTCAGCAGAGGTTATTGATGCAGGGTGATGGTGCATAGTGAAGTGATCGTTAGGTTGTCAAATTTTTTAAACGTCGGGTTGCTGTTCAAGACGATCAATTTCCTGACGGAATTCGTTAAGGTCTTTAAAGCGACGATAGACTGAAGCAAAGCGGATGTAGGCAACTTCATCCAGTTTTTGTAGTTGTTCCATCACTTTTTCGCCGACCGTCAGCGATTTAATCTCGCGTTCGCCGGTGGCTTGCAAGTAATGCTTTATGTGGTTAATTGCAGATTCGATCGCTTCAATACTCACCGGGCGCTTCTCGAGGGCGCGAAGCAAGCCAGCACGCAATTTATTTTCATCAAAGGGCTCGCGTGTGCCGTTGGATTTAATGATGCGCGGCATCACCAGCTCGGCAACTTCAAACGTTGTAAAGCGCTCATGACACGACAAGCATTCTCGACGACGACGTACTTGATCGCCTTCCGCGACGAGTCGCGAATCAATCACTTTAGTATCTTCGGCACTACAAAAAGGACAATGCATGGCGGGCCAACCCACGGATTAATTCAGGGCCAACATGCTAGCACAAACCCTAAGCCAAAAACTAAAAAGCCCAGCGTGAGCTGGGCAAGGGGTACCACACACAGGTTTAGCTATTACAGCAGATTGATAAAGCAGCTTCTCGATAAAGCAGGTTCTTAATTTAGTCTAGCCTCAAACGCCACCTTGACGAATTTATTTTTGATAAATATCAGCGAGGCCTGGCGCAGACCCATACCAAGGGCGTCCAGAGAAAAACACCGCGTCACCCTTCATAAAGAGCCCTTTCCCCAGCACTCTCGCAGACCCGCCAAAGTTGATAGACGGGCCTTTCACGATGAAAAAATAGCTAATGTTGGGGTTTGCAGCAGCAATCGCTTTTGCTTCATCCACGGTGAGCCCCTTACTGCGGCTCACCTCATTGGCCCAATTAGCGCCGCCGTATTGCGCAACATCAGCAACCTTGTTAAATGTTCCTGTGGCCTTAGCGGCACTATAGTTGCCCAGCGCCGTATTGTAGGCGGCTAAGGCCTTATCTACTGTTGTCACTAGAGCAGCTGTTTTAACTTTTTCGGCCGCTGTTGCCTTGGTGGCCGTGCTGTGTTCGTTAGTCGCTTTTGTTAGTGCTGCTTTCGCTGCTGTTAATGCGGTTTTAGCGGCAGTCGTCGCGGCCGAATCAACTAAGGATTGTGTTCTGGCGGCGTTGTATGTCGCTAACAAATTATCATAGATTTTTTTATTAGCGGCTTTGTTCGCGGACGAACTTTTATTGTAAGTCGCAAGAGCAGCATTTACCTTAGTGAGCATGTCCGCCAGTGACCGAGCAGACGCGGTAGATTTTGCGAGTGCTGCGTCATAAGTGGTTTGCGCGGTTGTCGCCGCTGCCGTTCTGGTTGTTAACGCCGATCTTAACGTGGTTTCTGCGGTGGCTTTTTGTTCGATCAAAAGTTTGTTAGCGTTCAGCGCCACTACCGCGGCATCATAAGTGGCTTTAGTAGCATTCACTTTCGCTTGCAATCCTTCCAGCACCACATTGGACACTGAACTCTCAGCCGCACTGCTATTTGCGCGCGAGCTTAGAGCGACGCTGGATTTGGAGCCTGGCGCATTGGTTCCAACTGAGTTTGCACTCGAACTTGTAACCGGAGCACCCGCGTTAAATTTAGCAATTTGCGGTGCCGCAAAATTTAGCGCATAACGAGCGTCTGCACCGCTTGCCGCATTGTTACGATCAACCCCGCAAGGAACACCTTTGCACAACAAATCCGGGTTAGAAAATTTGTACAATTTTCCGGTCCAATAATCCACATTAAACGAGGTTTGGTAAGCCATAATCGTAGTGAATAGATTGTCCACGCCATAGCCCAAGGCATAAGGAAATGTTCCGCCAGCACCGTCTTGTTTGCGTGAATGTTTTAAACCCATATTGTGACCAA
>JAYWHF010000559.1:0-19426 GCA_043777855.1 Gammaproteobacteria bacterium
GTTAACACTCACCATTTTTTGGCCATCATGGTAAACGTCATAGCCCACCACACCGACATCATCTGTTGCAGCGGCCCACGACAAGACACCGGATCGACACGCAAGATTGCTCATAACCAGGCCACTCGGTGGTGTCGGTGCCAAAGTATCAACGCCAAGATCCCTTGTTTCGCACCTCTTGGCCGCACCCGGACTAGCATCACCAAAAGTAGTATTGTTACAAGCAACGCCGTTCTCATAGGTACCTTCATTCCAAAGGGTTCCAGCGCCGTACCTTACCCTTTTTGCACCACTGAAATTACATGTCTGATTTTCATTAGCGCAAAAAATCCAGGGTTGTTCAGACACACTGGATGCAGCTTTTGAGCTGAGCAACGAGCTACTTGGCGAGCTACTTGGCAAACTGCTTTGTAAACTGCTTGCTGGAATGCTTGAAACGACTGCGCTGCTGGAAACAACCATGCTACTAGAAACAACGGCGCTGCTAGAAACAACTGCGCGACTAGAAACCTTCATGCTACTCGCCGCCTTCGAGCTAGGCGCAAGGCTACTAACGGCGCTTGCCGGCATAGAACTCGCTACCATCAACGAACTTAGGCTGGATTTGCTCATGGCAACGGAGTTGCTCGACACAGAAGTATTGGCAAGCGAAGCGCTCGCTTGGCTAGCGGGAATAATGATTACACTACTTGTTGCTTGCGATGATATCGGCGCCAGCGAACTCAGGACCGAGGCCGCTTGCGAAGCAGAAGCTCGCTCAAGAGAACTGTTGGTGCTGAGCGAAGAGGAAACACCGGCTCCAGAGGAAGGCGGAAGACTTGCAACAGACGCCTGCAGCGACGCCGCGTTACTGGTTGCCGCCGCCGACGAAGGCGGCAACTCGTTCACCGGGCCCGAAGAGCTTTTAGCGACCGAAGCAGCTCCACCGCCACCCCCACAAGCCGTCAAAATTCCCAGCAAAAAACCAAGACCGACAAGATTTTTAAGCAACATGATTTCACCATCAACCGTTTTATTCAGATGGCGTAAAAATAACACGATTGGCGAGATTGAAGTGTGAGCTGGTTTTGCTTTGAAATAGGAACTCGGCGTTTAAAAAACACGGCGAACACGACGAATGGTATGAAAGACTAGGCCGACCTTGAGCAGTTTCGACCGCCTGACTTTGCCGAATACATGGCTTCGTCGGCGCGAACAAACGCTGCTTCAACATCGTCGCCCGCTTTAAATTCTGTAGCACCGACAGACAATGTTATTGAGATTGATTGGTTTTTGTAATTGAAGGACGCATGGGCAATGGCCGCGCGAATTTTGTCGAGCGCAACCATCGCTTCATCGATGCCAGTCTCCGGCAAAAGTGCTACAAATTCCTCACCGCCAAAGCGGCAGAAAAAATCCACTTCACGCAGGCTCTTTGCGATAGAACTACCAATCACTTTCAATACTCTATCACCAGCTTGATGGCCGTAGTTATCGTTTATTTTTTTGAAATGATCTATGTCGAACACAGCAATTGTTAGCGCTCTACCATAGCGTTGCCAGCGCTGAAATTCATGGGCAGACCGTTCATTGTAGGACTCGCGATTAGGTAGCCCGGTAAGCGGATCATGTAATGCTTTGTGCCTTTGCTTCTCTAAAATACCGCGATTTTTTTCCGCATCAGTCTCCATTAATTTTATTTTTTTGTACAACTCATCTAACTGTCCTGCCAGCTGCTGTTGCTGTTGCTCTGTTTGCTGATAGCCATCAAACACGTGGCGAATTTTTCCAATGTGTGAATTGAGTTGTTTTTTTAGCTGCTCTAAATCTGTTGCTGTCTCAACCGCTTGCTCTAGTGCTTTCATTCCTTGCATCATGCCGCTTTGCATTTTATGAGATGCCGCCTTCAATACAGCCTCAGACTCTACAGCGCCTCCCACTAAACTGTAGATATCGGCGAGTTCGCGATTGACATTTTTTAAATAGGCGGCGAAATCGTGGTTGGTTAGGAGGTATGCCTGCATCGCCAAATCGCGAACATTTTCCAGCATGACGAGAAGATTATCCGCCGTGATATTGTCATTCACATCAACTCGAATTGATTTTGCTTTTGTGGCTATGGCGGTTTCACTTTCCAACCGCATTAAAAACTGATTTAAAATATGAGTGACTTTATTCGCGAAGTCGAGCGGCAAATCAGTTACTGGATGACGGACTTTTTGCGGTTCAGAGTTCTGCGGGCTCGCATTTAACGCCGTTAACTCTGCATCAATCGAGGCATAGTTTTTTATCCCACCCGAGTTTTCTACCAAATTGATCGAACGACTTGCCTCGCCGGACCTTTCCGAATCGCGATCCACCATAACCACTCGAGCAAGCTCATTAGGGGGTTTTTCTGTGGCACTTTTGTTAGTAGGGCCCGAACCCATTATCTTTTGCCAAAAACTAACTTTAGGTCGCTCAACTTCCTTAAGCGCTTGCTGTTGAATACGGGCGAGCTGCTGTAACAATTCGGGGTACAAGCGTACTTTTTTGCAGCTCTGAGGTAACTGCGCAAGATATTGCGTTATTTCTTTCTTTATCGGGCGAGATAGTTCAAGTTCTTGAAGGGGCTTCAAGGTATCTGAGATGGACTGACGAACTTTTTGCGCATTGTTAATACGATGCTGTTCAAAGCTAACAATCGCTTCATCGAGTTGTGTCAACACATTTTTGATGTCGCGCGCATTCCGAATGTGCTCGCGTAGCTGCCCCAGCATGGCGTCTAGGGTGTCGTCCTGCCCATCCGCCGAAACGCTCACACGAACCAACGCGCGCCTAAGTAACTCTTGCTGAGAATGGGATTTTTTTTCTTGCTGCTCCTGCTTGTCTAGCGAATGAAGATATTTTTCACGCCAGTTGGCATTTCTATTGTCGGGTTTGTCTGCCATAGCCTTCTCTGAAAGTACTTTTCGAACGTACTCTAGAGTATAGACAGGCTTAGAAAATTTGGTGCTCAGAAACAAAAATGCCTGCGCGGTCACCCTGCAGGCATTTGATTTACTGGTGCTAGCCCTGTGTATTCAGTGCTGGTGGCCACGTTCAGCGCGAGATTTATCAATCAAAAACTGCACGACTTTAAGCATATCCTCTTGTGTACCCGAGGTACGGGTACTGATCCGATACTTACCTTCCACCACCATTTCTGGAGTGCCAGTGGTTTTATAAGCGCGAGTACGAGCGTTGGCCTGATTGATTTGACTCGTCACACCAAACGAGTCGTAGGTTTTAAGCACCGTTTGTTTATCTACGCCGTAAGCTGAAAGAAAATCCGCCCAAGCCTGCGCTGTCGCAAGCTCTTTGCGCTCCACGTGGATGGCGTTAAACACAGCCATTTGCACTTTATCTTTCACTTTCAAAGTCACCGCCGTGTAAAAGCCGCGCTGGTAGGGCTCCATATCGGCGCGCCAAGACGTGTGAGTTTGCACAAAATTGACATCTGCCGGTTGCTTTTTTGCCCAAGCGTCAAGGATTGGCTCAAAGTGCATACAGTGCGGACAGGTATAGGCGAAAACCTCTGCAACCTCAATTTTGCTGGGGTTAGTGGGCCTGACAGGCTCATCCAACAAAGTGTAATCCTTACCTTCGATGTAGTTAACGGCAGCGGCAGACGAAGCCACCACCACAGAACTGGTATTTGCGGCAAACACACTCAATGAAAAAAGCATGCCGGTAAGAGCAACTAAAATACGCATGAATAAACTCCGGTGACCAAGTATAAAAGGTTGAGGTTATGAGCATAAAAAGAGAATTTTGTTCCTGCAGCGACAAAAAAGACGACCTAGGCCGTCTTTTGAGCCAGTTAAATTATTTATACATTAGCGCGGTTAATTCAAACCTGCGATGAAATTTGCCACCGCTTTTATTTCTGCATCGCTTAACTTTTCGGCGATATTACGCATTGTCATCTCCGCATCATTGCTGCGATTGCCGGCCCGAAAATTTGTTAATTGCTTTTCAATATAATCAGCATGCTGACCGCTGACGCGAGGATAGCCAGCAGCAGCGTTACCCTTACCCGTTGGGCTGTGACAGCCGGTGCAAGATGGAATACCGTTTGCCAGATTACCCGCCCGGTAAAGTTTTGTGCCCAGTGCCAAAGCATCCACTTTAATACCTGAATTCACTTGTACTTGCAGATCCTGCGACCCGCTCAGCTGGGCATTCTGGCTCGCAAAAAAGGCCGCTATATCAGCCAGATCCTGATCAGCATATGCACTTAACAGCCCCGTCATCTCAACAATGGCGCGGCCAGTAGTTAATTTTTTGACGGGATCGGTTTCTTTATCCCACGCCTGAACATCGTGCAGCTGTTTTAACAAATATTTCTCATTCTGCCCCGCCAACTTCGGAAAACTGGGCACCATACTATTTCCATCTGCACCATGGCAGGCACCACACATAGCGGCCTTGGTTGCGCCAGCGGCAGCATCACCGGCGGCCAACGCACTTTGGAGCGCGGCAGTTTGAGCAATAACGAAAATACCTAGCGAAAAAAGTGCATGCTTTACAATATGTGTCATGGGCCAACCTATCTTCTCAATTGTGATGTAAGCAACCATTCGATTCGCTTGAGCACAGTATCAGCTACAATGGCCGATTGCGCACCCTAAAGCATTAATCTGGGGGCAAATTCTCCTCCACGAGGGTGCGCCATTATATATATCAACGAACCAATAACACACCATTTTGAAAGGTTTTTATGCTCAGCGAGATCAATTTCAATAAAGCTATATTTACCCTAAGCGCACCGAGTATCCGCGAATGTCCGCCCGAAGAAGGTGTCGAAGTTGCGTTTGCAGGCCGCTCAAACGCTGGTAAATCCAGCGCGATCAATGCGCTGACAAACAACAGTAAACTCGCCCGCACCAGCAAAACTCCAGGCCGTACACAGCTCATTAATTTTTTTGACATCAACACCACTCAGCGCTTAGTCGACTTACCGGGTTATGGCTATGCAAAAGTATCCCGTGAAATGAAGGAGCAATGGCAGCGCCATCTATCTGAATATTTGCGCAACCGACAATGCTTGAAAGGGCTAATTTTATTGATGGATATTCGCCATCCGCTGCAAGAATTCGATACAACCATGCTGAACTGGGCAGCGGAAGCTAGCATGCCGGTGCATATATTACTCACCAAGGCCGACAAACTTAGCCGCGGGAACGCCGGATCAACTTTGCTGGAGGTAAAAAAGGCAATGAAAAATGCTGGATTGGAAAATTTGGTTTCAGCGCAAACATTTTCCGCACTCAAAAATACCGGTATTGATTTGCTGAAAATTAAACTACATCACTGGCTGCAACCATCAGCAGGCTCAACACCACTTGCACATCGTTCAGAATAAAAAAATCCGGTGACCAGAAAGGAATCACCGGATAAAACCTGACACCCTTGGGGTGGCATCAGAGGGGGTTGAAGTGAAACGATGAGAGGTCATGAACTTTACAATACGACGACCCTGGTTACGTAAAGTTCATCGAAACATAAAATTAATGTAATGTGTTGATAAAAATATAAAAGCAACATGCAAAAAAAACCCGACTAAAAGTCGGGGTCGCTTTGCTTAAATCTTTTTGCTCAGCCAGGCAATAAGCCACTAGGGAGGAGTAACACACGAACGTAAAACACACACACCTAGGACTTAACCACTTTAAATAAGTTCATCACGCCATTAAATAAAACATATCTTTACATCGCAACCATCAAACAATCAAACAAACCATGTAACCATCCATCCAAGAGCAGTCACTAATATAGACGCTCATTCCCCCCTGAATTTGTTTTTTTATACCCCGGGCATTTCGACGCGTATTTGCCGCAGCCCTTCGCTCACGGTAATTTCAACGAATCCATTAGGCTTTGGTAAAACACCTTCGCCGCACTCTGGCCACTCGACTAGACAGATATTATTATCGGTAAAATAATCGCGTATACCTATGTACTCCAGCTCTTCCGGGTTTCCGATACGATACAAATCGAAATGATACAAGCGACGGCCAGAAAACTCATATTCCTCGACTAAAGTATAAGTCGGGCTTTTGACCGCGCCTTTGTGCCCAAACGCTCGAAGAATTCCGCGAGACAACGTGGTTTTACCCGCGCCGAGAACGCCAACCAAAAAAATACAGCAGTGGGATTTTTGTAGGGCAAGTGATCGCCCCAAGGCCTCCCCTAAGGCGACCATATCCGCTTCATTGTCAATAGTGTAAACACTAGAAATCATTGCCGAACACCCTACTCACTCAGTAATTGACACAGGTAAGGAATCAAATCGGTCGCGAGCAAACTCCGCTTGCCCGTCTCATCGGCCGCTAAGTCAGCCGCATTCGCATGCAGCACCGCACCAAGGCGTGCCGCATTTTCAACGGCTAATCCTTGCGCCATCAAGCCACCAAGAATACCGCTCAGCACGTCACCCATACCGCCGCTCGCCATACCGGGGTTGCCTTGCGCCACAATACCGGTGATACCCGAGCCACCTAAAATAAGGCTGCCGGCGCCTTTAAGAATAACCGCGCCGCCAAATTTTTGTTGTAAGCGCGTTACGCTTGCAAAGCGGTCCGCCTCGATATCGGCCGTAGATAACCCAAGCAGCCTCGCAGCTTCGCCGGGATGAGGCGTCAAAAGGCAGTTGGCGCGAGGAGCGAATGCCGGAACCACTCTACCTGCTGCAAGAATATTCAATGCATCAGCATCTATCACCATCGGCAGGCCACTATTGACCGCCTGCTGCAAAAGCTGCTCGGACCAAGGAGAACGCCCAAGACCTGGGCCAACTACCAACACGCTCGGCCGCGTTAACAAAGGCTCAAGCTCCTGACCGGATATCACTCCGTTAGCCATTATTTCCGGGCAACGCGCGAGTATGGCCGAAATATGCGCCGGGCGAGTGGCAAGGCTCACCAATCCAGCACCACTGCGAGCTGCCGCTTCGGCAGCCATGAGTGCAGCACCACCGTACCCGGTATCACCACCAATAATCATCACATGACCGAAGTCACCCTTGTGTGCATCCGCGGCGCGCGGCGCAAGCAAGCTCATGAGGCCCGACAATTGCAAACACTCTGACATTGCCGGTGTTCGCGCAAAAACGCTGGAAGGAATATCTAATTCAGCTAGCACGACTTCACCGCAAACCGCGAGACCACGCCCCGTCAGCAGGCCGCGTTTGATGCCAATAAAAGTCAGCGTTAGCGACGCAATAACAACACCCGTCAGAACAGCCCCGGTGTCGGCATTTAAGCCAGAGGGTATGTCAATAGCCAATACCGGCAAACCTGACTGGTTAATCTGTTCGATAGCGGTAATGAAATGCGGCCGCAACTCGCCCTGTAAACCTATACCGAGCAACGCATCAACCAGAACACCTGAGGTCGGCGGGATTGCATCGGCTAGCGGGATAATTTTTACCCCTTCTTGAAGCGCAAATTCGTAAGCCAGCCTAGCTTCCCCTATCAAGGTATCCGGAGCCGCAAGCTGAATAACGTGTACCGGCACCAAACGCTGAGCCGCTAGCGCCGCCAGAACGTAGCCATCACCGCCGTTCTTACCGCCGCCACAGTACACCGTAATAAGTGCGGGCGCGGGAAAGCGCTGAATCAACAACTCGTAAGCCGCACTCCCGGCGCGCTTCATTAACTGAATACCGGGAATGCCAGTGCCAATCGCGGCAGCGTCCAGCTGATAAACCTGCGCCGCGGTATAAAGTGAATAGGAAGATGTGGTTATTTTCATAAGGCATTTACACTCAATCAACAAGGCGCACAGCGAAAAGACCGCCAAACCACCAAAACATTACCGTGAGGACTAGAGCCTTGCCACGACGAGTAAAAAGAAGCCCCGATTATACGCATTTGCCAAAGCCATTGAAGCGCTGTTCTTTGCGTAAAATTCTAATCAGCGCCTTCGCTACAGTTAACTATAGTTAAGAACAAACACTTGCGACCCAATCACTTTTCACGGTAATTCATTGACCCCATGCCACCTAATTTTGACGATCTAGAAATACTCGATGGCGACATCAAGCAACTAAACGCACTTTTTCAAGCGGTTTCCACAGCGCCGCTCACGTTGCGCGTCAATACGGCTGAAAAATTCTTTGCGCGTCTTTTCAGCCGAGAACCGATGGCAAGCCGCGAACAACTCGATGCCGCCTTCGTCCCTATTCTGAATACGCTGAAAGCGGCTTTTGTAACGCTTTCCAGTCACGACGACAGCTTCTACTGTCAGGCGTCACACCCATTGCGCCAGATATTCGACTCACTGTTAACTCGAGCAACCACTTGGTATACCCGGGACTCAAAACCCAATGAGATGTTCTACGATAAATTCTCGAGCCTAGCCAATCTTGCCACCCAGTGGTGCAGCCAGCCTGCGAATACATCGGCGGATAGTGCAACGGACGAGACAATCGCGCTACAAAACGCACTGTTTGCTTTCAAAATTTGGGACCTCGCCGAGGAAAAACGCGCGGCCTTAGTAGAGTCGCGCCTCTGCGAATCAGAACTCAACAATCTGCGCATGTTAACCGCAGAATGTCAGGTGCTTGATGTTATCAATCACGCGCTGGTAGGTAAAAATATTCCAACTAGTCTGTTTGATGGTATATCGACGACACTCAAAAATGAGTTGCAGCACTGCGCATTTACCTCTGGAATTGATTCTGCATTTTGGGCGTTCTGGAAACGAATTTTACCGCTCATTGCCAACGTATTTACCTACTGTGAAACCGAGCAATATGATCAAGAAATGTATCGCGATGTACCCAGAATACTGGGGGAACTTGAGCGCAGCCTGAATTTAAATGTTAGCCAACCCGAGCCCTACAATGTGTTTATTGAAACGCTCAATAACGCCTTGATTCTTGCTGTACAGAAACAACCACAGACATGTGGCCCACTACCCCAACTTCTATATCCTGAAGGGCACAGCACGATTCAGATGCGCGTGACGGATTCTGTACTCCAACAAACGGCTAACATTCAAGTGGGCAACTGGTTTTTATTTTCCAATGAAGATAACAAAAATATTCGATGTAAGTTAGCGCTAAAAAATTCAGAGATAGACCAGTTATTATTTGTCGATAGAGCTGGCCGAAAAGTCATGATTAAAAGCACCAAGGACTTTTCAATGTGCATTTCTACTGGCATAGCTAGGCCGTTGCTACCTATTAACTTGATGGAGATCATCAGCAAATTAATTCAAGCGCTCATAACCCTACACAAAAATAACCCAACGGATGCATCAGTAACCATTGAAGATATCGCATCACCTGAACAACAAACCCTGTCTGAAAACCTAACCCATGACATAAACAACGAGGTTAGCCTACGCAAAGCGTCTGCTCACAAAGCGATGGCTGAGGCCCGCGCTTTAGCCGACGAAAAGGCTCGAAGAGCAGCCGAGACATTGAAAAAACAGCAAGACGAACTAGAGCGAGAAAAAGAAACTCTAGAGGAGCATAACCTAGAACGACGAAACGGCGTTCTGCAACAGATTAATGAGCTTAATGTAGGCGCTTGGGTAGAAATAAGCATCGATGCGCAGCACAAACAACGCTGTAAATTAGCCGTCATCATTGCTTCCATCGGAAAATACATTTTTGTCGATAGCCTTGGGCGAAAAGTTATTGAATATAATCAGGAGGAAATCGTACGAGCTTTATCTAATAACCACCTTACCTTAATTAATAACGGTGACAAATTCGAAGATCAGCTCGCAAAAGTTATTCGCAGCTTGCGCAAAGACATTCACTAATCTTTTTGGAACAACGCCATGAATAACAGCATCAACAACAACGAAATGCGACAAGAATTTCGCCTCGACACGCCGCTCACGGTATTTATTGAATTGATTGCTGCCAACACCAACGCTCCGGCAACTATTGTTGTCAGCCAAAGTGTCGATATTTCTGCAAACGGCTTACGCGTTGTTACTGACCGCGCATTGCCCGTTGGCTCAATTCTTACTAGCTGTGTTCAACTAAATGACTATACCCGTCGCTTTTTGTTGAGCACAGAGGTGAAATGGTCACAAGCATCTCCCCGAGCGGGTGAGCATCTTATTGGTTTATCGCTTTATGAGTCGGAAGGCACGGACATTCAGGCATGGAAGGAATTTATCGCCGAGCAGTTCACCCATTGCAATAAATAGCGTGCCTCTCTGCCCAGGGTATTGGTATTTCTATCCGCTTAATTACACCGCTGGTATTCCACAAAAACTTCGGTCACCATTACCTATTTCTTCTAGGCACTTGGAAAAACTATGACGAATAATAAAGCCTTCGACGCGGATAACAATGCCGCTACTCGGGTAACATCAAACAGCAGCAACTCTGGGGATACTAAATTATCGAGCCCAAATTCAGCAGCCAATGAAACCCGAGTACCAGAAGAACAAGCTCCGGAAAAAACCAGAGTCAAAATTCGTGCAAAACATTCAACAGCGCGAGACTCGGATCATGAAGTAGAAATCGGTGACACCATAAAAGAACGCTTTGTACTTGATCGGGTGTTAGGCACAGGCGGCATGGGCGCAGTTTTTCGGGCATTGGATTTACGCAAAAAAGAAGCGGGGGACACTCGCCCCTACGTCGCACTGAAAATTTTGGGCGCCGATTTCAAAAACCACCCTGATGCTCTCGTAACTTTGCAGCGTGAAGCGCGTAAAACCCAAGATTTAGCGCACCCAAACATAGTGACAGTCTACGATTTTGATCGCGATGGAGACCTCGTTTATTTGACCATGGAAGAACTCCAAGGTCGCTCGCTTTCCGACCTGCTGCTCGACAAGAGCCTGACATTGAGTTTTGATGAAAAAATCCTGATGCTGCGTCAAATAGCTCAAGGACTTGCATACGCGCACAGCAAAGGACTTGTACATTCCGACCTAAAGCCCGCCAATATTTTTGTGACTGCTAGCAATCAGATAAAAATATTAGACTTTGGCATAGCCCGAGCGGCAACGTCTGATCTCTACGAGGATAGTTTCGACGCTGGGCAGCTTGGTGCAATCACGCTAGCCTACGCCAGCTTGGAAATGCTCCTGCATGAACCGCCTCACCCGAGCGATGACATCTATGCGTTAGGAATTATTGCCTGTGAACTTTTCATTGGAAAACATCCGTATAAGCGCAAAGACGCACAGTATGCACTGAAGGAACAATTCAAACCGATTGTGCCGCACCACAAAAATCCACTGTTGAATAAGTTATTTCTGCAATCCGTCGCGTTGCAACGTGCAAACCGCATTGCTGACGCTGATAAATTTTTGAAGCAATTACGTTTTGCACTGGCCGCGCCTAGGCGCCTCACCATTACCCTCGCCATTCTTTGCACCCTAACCATTGCAAACTTTACCTATTTGCAACAGGTAACACCGACCGTGATAAAGCTAAAAGACTTACCCGTAACAGCACAAACTAGTTTCAATAATTACCTTCATGAGGCCGATGTAGCCTTAGGATTTGATGATTTACAAGGTGCGGTATTTAACATTGACCAAGCTTACAAAATTCACAAAACCGATAAATCGCTCATCGCGTTACGCGATAAAATATTGGCCATCACAACAAGCAATTTAGCCAAAGCAACCTCACCAACCGACATTGGTTTTTACAAGGAACAGCTCAATCAGTTAAAAGCTTATCCAGCATTCGCACCAGAACACTCGATCACAGCAGAGTAATCTGAGAAGAGGCGATAGTTTGTACTTACTAGCAGGGCACAAATAAAGAATACTCTTCACTTTAAAACCGTATGAGGCATGGATGCCGATTCGAGCCTACACGGAAGTATTTACGGCGCGCTTTAAAGTGAAGAGTATTCTTTACAAATGACCAGTTAGTATGTACTGGCAAAAAAAATCCCATCGGGCGTGATGGGATTTTTTTAAGATAGATTTTGATAGATTTTATATACGAATAAAAAAGAAATCGCCGACTTCATGTCCAGTGCCTTTGATAACTTTAAATTCAGGCAATTGCACAAAGTTAACTGATTTCGCTCGTGCGGCAACTTGGTCCTTAATTTTTAAAAACAATTCCGGCCCACTTATAATGCCTTGAGCGCCATCGAGCGCATCCAAAAACGCTCGAGCGAACACTGAATGTCCAGCGCCACCATTATCCAAAACAGGCGTGTCGCCACCCGAGGAGAGGAGTAACCGCGATTTTTTAGGTAACTTATATTGAATATATTCCTTCGTATATTTTTGTTTGTCGCCCATAAACAAATACCCTGGCTCCGATGAAAGCAGGCCTGCATAACAGGAATCAGCAACCACCAATATTCGTTTCGCTTTAGTACGAGCCAAATGGCGGGTGACAAACTCATTAGAAACCCAATAAGTATCATCCGGCGGCGGTGTAGCATTAGTAGGTAACCAATAACCTGCTTCAATTCCACCCGCTTTCATCCGGCTTCCATGGCCCGCATAGAAAATTAACAGATTATCATTTTCAGTGAGCTGATTATCAAGGTCGTTAATGGCTTTCATCACCGTTGTATTATTGCCGTCGAGTAACAACGAAACGGTAAACCCATATTTTTCTTCAAGAATCTGTTTGGCCCGTTTTGCATCCGCAAACGGTGTTAACAAGCTATCAATATGCTCATAATTTTGATTGGCGATAATCAGCGCATAATACTTTCCAAAATGCATATCGCCCTTTTTAATATCTGTAGCACTACCCGCTTTCACAGCTACTTCGGCATTGGCTTTTGGTTCACGCAAATGCGGCATAACTGCTGGCATATTATCGATATCATTTTTGGCAACATATTTTTCCTTCTCCAGATTAACAACCCATATTTTTAGTTGCGCCAGCTGCTGCTCTGTTTCTTTAGCACTGTTAGCTTTAGGTGCAGCCGCCTGCAAAGACTTTATTTGATTATTAAGTAACGCAATTTGAGAAGCTTTTTCCGCTAGCACTTTCTGCAGTTGCGCGCGCAGCTCCTCTTGCGCATCTTGAGCGGCAGACTGATAAATCACATCATCTTGAGCCATCCCCCAGGCCTTACGATACCAATTGAGCGCCGCCATTTTATCTTTAGGAACACCCAGACCTTGCTCGTAGAGGGTTCCCAGATTAAATTGCGCCCGAGTGTTGCCCTTTTCTGCCGCTTTTTGATACCACAGCAAGGCTGCAGGGTAATTAGGCTCACCACCGGCGCCTTTCTCGAATATCTCGCCTACATTGACTTGCGCATCGAGATCTCCCGTTTCCGCGGTTGGCAACCAAACTTGCAGAGCCGTTTTGTAATCCGCCCGGTCATAGGCAACGTATTCTCCACCACGAATCCGACAGTCCGCCGCCGTCGTAATAATTGGGCGCCGCGGCGTCATGTAGCTAGTGCTGCCGAGTTGGCGCACCTGACCGGGGAGCAGGCAATCCACTACGTAAAGATCTGCAATCTCAGCCGATTTTGTCAGCGTCGTTTGTGCCTGAGGCTTCACGCCTTGACCACCACACCCCACTAGCGCAGATGAAACAAGACACATCGCGGCAAAAATTGCTGCGTTCGGATAAACGAAGGATGCAAGGCGAAAGATATATTTTTCCATCATAATTCTCGATTAAGGTTTAGCGTGATGCTTCGCTGACTGATTGATTAACTGAACAGCGAAAATAAACGACGTGCGAGTTTTTCTGCGTGCTAAGAATAGCACCGGGCTGCTCTCGTTATTCCAGCAGGATGCCCTAGAAAAGCACAAGGCTCAACAGTAATTTTTTTGACCTCGTACCCATAAAGGCTTTTCTGTAGCCCGTTCGTTACTCGCTTTTGGGATCTTGCATATCGGTAGATGAAGACGTGAAACTTTTCGTGGGTTTGTGCGTTGATTCAAAAGAAAAAGTGCGCAATTAGGCGGACAAATACACATTCCTCAATTACACTAGTTTTCCAGTGCTAGCCTTTGCTCAACCTCGCTAGACAACTATGTTACAGGGCTCAACCATTATGAACATTCAAGCACTTTTCTTACTGATTTTTGTCGGCTTGCTAACCGCTTGCGGCGGAGGGCCTACTTTTAATGAGGGCGGAATCGGTGTAGGTACTGATTCAAGCAGTAATTCAAGCACTGCTTTAAGTGCTGGCTCAAGCACCGCTGCAAGTGTCCAAAGCCAAGCCCCTAGTAGCACACCAAAAAGCAGCACGCCAGCAGTAGGGAGCAGCACGCCGGGCGTGGCTAGCACGGCGTCAAGCGCCGCCGTGAGTATCGCCAGCGCATCAACAAGCAATTCAAGCACCCCGGTTATAATCGTCCCCAGCAGCTCGGCGCAGCCCTCCTCAACCCCAGCTAGCAGTGTGGCGAAGAGTTCGTTAGCGCCGAGTAGTGTACCAAAGAGCTCGTCAGCACCGAGCAGCTCGGCAAATAGCTCATCGAGTGCTGCGAGCAGCACAGCTTGCTTGACGCCACCCGGAACCAGCCACAGAATTGGCCAAGACTGTATGAGTTGCCACAAGGTCGGAGGAGTAGCGCCCAGCAACGTGCGCTGGACTGTCGCAGGCACAGTCTATAAAAGTGACGGAACCGCACAAACCAACGCTATTGTGAAGCTTTTTGATCACCTTACCAACACGCTTAACACCTGCATCAAAACTAATAGCCTCGGAAATTTCTATACCACCCAGGCAATTACTGGCTTGACTAACCCAGGCGTCGACCCCGTGGTTGTCGGCCCAGCAGGAGAAAGATCAATGACAACCCCAGCAATGACCGGTTCTTGCAACTCCTGTCACACAGGCAAAGCGGGCCAGACACCGAGAATTATTGCGGATTAATCTGTGTTATTTGAGAGAACTTTATTCATACAGCAACTTATTTAACACAGAGCTCTACCTTTCGACTGAACTTTGATAGCAACAAAACTCAGTCGAAATTTTTCTTACCTTTTTAATTTACTACGAGACCTTAAACCGTGAAATATTTCAGCCTTATCACCAGCGCATTATTACTCAGCTTTAACACTCATGCAGCGGACGTAGGTTCCAAAGCTCCTGACTTTACACTCGACGGCATCAAAAACGTTGCCGCGGGCGAAAAAATCCATCTTGCCAGCTATCTAGGTAAAGTGGTTTATGTCGATTTTTGGGCATCTTGGTGCGGACCATGCCAGCGCTCGTTTCCATCCTTAGAAGCTATACGTGCAAAATACAAAGATAAAGGTTTTGAAGTCATCGCCGTAAATCTCGATGAAAATGCAAAGGATGCCTTTGGCTTTCTCGCCAAATTTCCCGTTAACTTTCCTATTGCTCAAGACACGTCTGGAAAGACCGGTGAGCTATATAATCTAAAGGGTATGCCAAGCGCCTACATTATTGACCGTAAAGGCATTGTTAGGCACGTTGTGACTGGCTTCGACGAGAAAACAGAAGTTGCTAAAATCGAATCAATTCTCCCTGGATTGCTGAGTAGTAAGCCATGATTCAATATCGTCATTTGTTCTTATTAATTTTCCTCCCGCTTGTTGTTGCTGCTTGCACGCCCGTAAAGGCGTGGGAGCGCGGCAACTTTGCGCGCCCAGAAATGGCGTTTACTCCCGACTCTCTGGAAAAGAAAATTCAAGATCATGTTGATCACAGCAAAGAAGGTTCATCAACAGTGACTGCCGGCTCCGGTGGTGGATGTGGTTGTAATTAGGAAATCTGAATGAAACATAGTAACAGCTCAACCCTCATCGCACTCTCAACGGCTGCGATGCTTTTACCCGGCCTTAGTAAGAAAGTTGATGCTAGCAGCCTCGAACAAGTAACCACTTTTGACTATAAATATTCGAACTATAAAGAAGGAGAGATCGCTCGAGATAAGCTAGCAGAAGGCAGTGGGGCGGAGCGCTACACAATCGATGTGAATCAATTCAAGTTCAAAACCGCCATTTCATCCAACACAGAGATTAGTGTTTCGGGCGTACAGGAATCCATGACGGGCGCGTCACCCTGGTATATTGATGTCGATGACAATGGCAAGCTTTTGCAAGCAATGAGTGGCGCAACGATTGAAGAAGAGCGGACCGAACTTGGCCTTGATGCGCGTATCGTCACTGAGAAATTTGATTCCTCTATATCCTTCGGCACTTCAAAAGAAAACGACTACCAGTCATTTAGTGGTGGGCTTTCCGGCGCCTATCGGCTGTATCCCAATCTCACCGTTGACTTCGGCGCAAACTACTCAAAGGATTATATCGATGCGACGGATGTGAAAGATTACCCAGACCGGCCGAGCGACAAAACAAAAAACCGATTTGGGACAATGTTTGGTGCTTCTTTTGTCGCCACTAAAACTACGCTCTTAGGTGCCTCATTTGGCTACTCGCTACTCGACGGTTATTTAACTGATGCTTACAAGGCTGTGCGGGTTAATGGGGACACAATACGGGAGTCGCGACCAGATACTAACGGTCAGTTTTCCTGGACAATCATGTGGCGCGAATTCTTTCCCAAAGCCAATGCCGCGCTTCATGTTGACTATGGTCAGTACAGCAACGACTGGGAGCTATCATCCAGAACCGTTAAAGTTGCGTGGTATCAAAATATCGGCAAGGGCTGGCAAATAATTCCTTCGGTTCGCCATTATCAGCAAACGGCGGCTATCTTCTATAAGCCTGTCTATGACGTTGCTCGCGCAGACAACTACCACTCCAGTGATTATCGGCTATCCGAGTTTTCAGCAAACAATGCTCAGATCAAGCTACTGAAAAATTTTGACTCCTTTTACATAGACATTGCTTACGAAAGTTATTCGGCAACTGGAGACAATCCCGGATTGGTCAGTTACGAAATGACGACTCTCGGAGTGGGCGTCAAATTTTAAGCACCTGAGGTGCAGGTGAAATTACACTCCATAAAGTTCAAGGCGATGGGTAGCCCCTGCGAACTCCAGCTTTATTTAGATGACGCAAATGCAAGCGCTATTGGCCAAGGGGTCATAGCGCTCGTAAGGCGCGTGGAAGCTAAATACTCCCGCTACCAAACCACAAGTATCACCTCTCAGATCAATTTGGCGGCGGGCACATCAGCGCCGATTGAGTTAGACGAGGAGACAGTCGGCTTAATTGACTATGCCAATGTCTTGCACCAACAGAGCAATGGCCTCTTTGACATAACCTCAGGCATCCTGCGCAAAGCGTGGAATTTTAAATCTCAGCAAATACCATCGCGCCAACAGCTCGAACAACTGCAACCCTTCATTGGCTGGCAGCAGGTTGAGTGGCAAAGCCCCTTTTTTCGTTTGCCGCACGCGGGGATGGAAATTGATTTCGGTGGATTTGTAAAAGAATACACCGCTGACCTAGCCGCAAACTTCTGCCTGAATGAAGGCGTAGAGAACGGGCTTATCAATTTAGGTGGCGATATTCACGTCATGGGTCCGCATCTAGATGGCTCACCTTGGAGAGTTGGAATACAACACCCTCGCATCGCTCAACAGGCCATAGCCACTATTGAGATTGACAAAGGGGCTATAGCAACCAGCGGCGACTATGAACGCTACATGGTCATTGATGGCAAACGCTACTCCCACCTGCTCAATCCTTTCTCTGGCGAGAGCATCCAACCCAGATACGCGTCGGCAAGCGTCATTGCCGCTCAGTGTGTAGTTGCCGGCTCCTTTTCCACTATTGCTCTATTAAAAAGCGCTCTTGAGCCTGACTGGCTGGCACAGGCCAATGTGCCTTATTTAATTGTTGATCAGCAAATGCAGCTCAGCGGCACACTCGCGGACACTATCAACTAAAAATTGATCGTTGTGGCAAACTACACATTCTATACATCACAAAGAACTCGCCATGCCTAACGCTGTTGATCTTGCGAAACTCGCTGCCGACATAAAACAATGGGGCAAGACACTCGGTTTTCAGCAAGTTGGAATAACCGATATTGAACTGGGTGAGGAGGAGATAAAACTTAAACAATGGTTATCCAAAGGCTATCACGGCAGCATGAAATGGATGGCGGCGCACGATAATAAGCGTTCACGTCCAGCAGAATTATTGCCCGGTACAGTGCGAGTCATTTCGGTTCGCATGGATTATTTACCCGGTAACACACAACAAATTCAAACACTAAAAAATCCCGCTAAGGCCTACATTTCGCGCTACACACTTGGGCGCGACTATCACAAACTGGTTCGCAAACGCCTAGCTGAACTCGCGCGAAAAATTGATGGCGCCTTGCCAGCAGGCTACCCCGAAACGGCGCTTCTGCAGAACCGTGCTTTTGTCGACAGCGCTCCTGTTATGGAACGCCCGCTCGCTGAAAAAGCAGGACTTGGTTGGACCGGCAAACACACGCTGATTATTAATAGCAAAGCGGGCAGTTGGTTTTTTCTTGGCGAAATTTTTACCTTTCTGCCGCTACCAATTGACGAACCCACCGAAAAAAATCAATGTGGCGATTGTACTGCCTGCCTCAAAGTGTGCCCCACCGATGCATTTCCCGCACCTTATACCCTCGATGCGCGACGCTGTATTTCCTATCTCACCATAGAAAATAAAGGCGCAATTCCCCTCGAATTTCGCGAACCCATGGGCAACCGCGTATTTGGCTGCGATGACTGCCAGGCCATTTGTCCCTGGAACAAATACGCACAATTTTCGCAAGAAACTGATTTTCTTCCGCGTCACGGTTTAGCAGATAGTGATTTGGTCACTTTGTTTAATTGGACAGAAACCGAATATTTAGCAAACACCGAAGGCTCCGCCATTCGCCGAATTGGCTATGAAGGCTGGCTCCGTAATTTGTCCGTTGGCTTGGGTAACGCGCCAACCGATGTGAAGATTATGGCGGCCTTGCAACAAAAACGTGAATCTGCTTCAGAGATGGTTAAAGAACATATTGACTGGGCGTTGGTGCAACAATCCAACCCGAGTTATCGGCGTAAACGTAAAATTCAAAACGCTGGCCGAGTAATTCATAGCGCTAGCAACGCCATCAAATAAGCTGCAGGCCTCGACCTCCACTCGAATTTACGCAACCAAGCAACACCAACCAAACTTCACGCTATTTAAACCAAGCGGCAGTTTTTCGCTATTAATCCTAGCCATAAACGGGAATAATACCCCCCTCAAAACAGGGTAAAAACCTCAGGTGATAAGCTACTCATGATGAAACAACTTTCAGACATAGGCTTGGTCGGCCTTGCCGTTATGGGCGAAAACCTCATCCTTAACATGGCCAGCAAAGGCTACACGGTGACGGCATACAACCGCTCAACAGATAAGGTGGGTAGTTTTTTAGCCGGGCGGGCGCAAGGCAAAACCATTCGCGGCGCACACTCCATTCCAGAACTTGTCGCATCACTTGCCAAACCTCGCAAAATTATGCTGATGGTAAAAGCCGGAAAACCGGTCGATGATTTTATCGAACAACTTATTCCGCATCTGGACGCTGGCGACATTATTATCGAC
>JAYWHF010000560.1:0-2518 GCA_043777855.1 Gammaproteobacteria bacterium
CGCCACTTTTCTGTTTAACCTATTTAATCTATACACTGAGAATCGGTGGGGTTAAACTCGTCAGCTGCTACCTAAAACACGCTGTTTTTGAACCGTGCCTGAATTTATTAATGAGCGCAACGGTGCCATGAATGAATTCACGCGAGCCAAGCACATCAGGTTCGACAGGGGAGAGTAGGATGGTAGCAGCAAATATAACCGATTCCTGCACAAGGCTGCCTCTCACGCCTTGCGTATCAATCAAGATATAATCGTACTGATCGTCGATGGCTTGCAAGGCCACAAAAAGATGCTGAAAGTGGACAACTGATTCGCGCAAGAAATTTGTAATTGCGCCATTATCGCTGCTCAGATCATCATTAATCACAATGTCCAAGTTCGGATAGATGGTTTTAGAAATACACCCTTCCGAGTTAGCATTGCGATAAAGCTGGGCTAGGCCAAACGGGGCTTTTATCGAAATAGGGTACATACGGGAAAGGGTTTGCTGGGGGTCGGCATCTACCAACAACACACGTTGGCCCATATCCGCAAGAATGGCACCCAAATTGGCACTGACAGTGGTTTTACCAACACCACCTTTGGTACAAATAACACCGTAAATCTTAGCTGGCATATAAACTTCCTCATTAACGTCAAGTTCGTTATTGAGGATCATTTTTTAGCCCCCTTTAGTGCTGTTTTTTGGAGCACAGTACTCATAATGCTGGGGTCGGCGGTTCAAGTCCGCCTCTAGCTACCATATCTGAGACTTCCCCTTGCAGTCCTTAGGGCTCCAAGGGGAAGTCTTACCGCAATTAAATCAAATTGTTTTGCCGTCAGGTAGTTCTCGTTAACTTAATTGGGAGCTTGACATGCCCGCCAATCCTTAGAAAATGCTTATTTTTAACAGTCATGGCACCGCTTTATTTTTGGCATTTTCGCTCTGTTTAGTGTTTGCATTTTGCAACTCATCACGCGCATAAAAAATCAGTCGTCCATGCGCATACTGGCTGCCTTCTTAGTGGCGGATTAGTGGCGGAATCAACCGCGAAGTATTCACCCCTATCGATAAATATGTTTTGGCAGCAAATTTTTTTAAGTATGTAAATTTGCACAGAATTGATGAGGCAAAAGGGCATCTATCTAACTCAACAAAAACAAACTTATCTATTCAAGGCATGCGCACACAATTTGGATTTAACAGCAAATCGGCGCCTGACTTTTTTTCTAACCGGCTAGTGGGTTTATCGCCAACGAGATTGAGGCGAAGAGATTTAAGTGAAAAAAATATCAGCAAATAAAATGAGGGTTGCGTTTAAAATTCTGACTCTCATCGCCGAGAATCAATTGCAGAAATATGCGCCAAATGTCGTTGGCAATAATATTTTTTGTGACTGGCGTTGAAAAACGTGACTCACAGGATCGCCACGGCGGTGTTTTCTATTAATACAGCTATTACTATCAAGTCACATTCGTATACTATGCGTAAAAACCATAACTAGGGTGCTAACACATGAACCTTTCAAAACTCAGCTTACTTTCTATCGCCATCGCAAGTTATGTCAGCTTGCCCGTGCTCGCGCAAGACGGCCCCGCACTTGAAGAAGTTATAGTGACAGCGCAAAAAAGAGTGCAAAAATTGGAAGATGTTCCAATTTCAATCAGCACCATCAGCGGCGACAAACTGGAGAATGCAGGCATTACTAGCGCGCAGAACCTTGCCGACTACGTACCTAGCTTCAACATGACGCAAACCGGTATAGGCACTAACATTTCCATTCGCGGAATTAGTTCCGGAGTGAACCAAGGATTTGAGCAATCGACGGCGATGTTTGTCGATGGCATTCACTATGGCCGCGCGCAATTGGCTCGTGCGCCCTTTTTGGATATTGCCCGCATTGAAGTATTGCGTGGCCCGCAAAGTATTTTATTTGGCAAAAACAGTACCGCTGGCGCAGTGAGTATTATTAATGCAAAACCTGGCGATGAACTGGAGGGCAGTCTCACCGCACTCTACGAGCCAGAATACGGCGCAGAAGATGTGCGCCTAGTGCTCTCCGGGCCCATCAGCGAAACGGTATCTGGGCGCATGGCGGTAATGAACAGAACCTATGATGGCTTTATCCAAAACACCACGCTTGGCCGCGACGAATCTGCGGACAGTGACCGTGTCATTCGCGGAACCCTAGAATGGAAGCCCATTGAAACTCTCGACATCACCTTGAAGCTGGAAAATGGCTCGTTCGATAGCAATGGTCGTAACATTGAAGCCGTTAATCCGCTGAGCAAAAGCACCGCAACGCCAAAGAATCTCAATCCCTATGGTTCAGCGTTAGAAGCCTTTACCCTTGGCGGTTACTCGCTCGAAACCGCCGAAGACGGCAAGCGTGAATCTAACGGAGATTACAGTTACAACGACACAAGAAATGCGACGCTTACCGCCGAACTCGATGTGGGTTCGATGACGTTGACATCAGTCACTGGCTACAATGCTTACACCTATGAAGAGCTCTGCGATTGCGATTTCACAGGCTCA
>JAYWHF010000561.1:0-2516 GCA_043777855.1 Gammaproteobacteria bacterium
CACAAGGTTCTACAAGAGGTGAAGCGGCAATTTACATCGTCAGGGTTGTTGCCCCAAGATGTTTTTGCGGCAAAAATAAAAGCGGATAGCGCAAAAAATGCAGACCAAACGCGGATCGAGTATGCGCTGCAGGACTTCGCCTCAGCGATTGAGGAGGTCTATAAAAAAAAATACAGTGAGCTTGGGCCTCAAGTAAAAAAAGACATTAACGAATATCTTCGTGGCAATACCCAAGGGCACGGGCTTACTCCAATAGGTGTTGCACAACTATCTAAACTGCGTGACGACATTCGTAATATGAGCAAGGCGCACGTTGCTCAACTGCTAGAGGATGCTGCCGATCTTGAACTTGAAGTTAATAGCCTTGAATCTCAAAACAAAAAATCCGAGGCTTCCAGTAAGAGGCTTGAGCTTGAAAGTAAAAAGCGGCTTATAGATACTATTAGCGAAAACTTCGACACCTACCTAAATCGTTCCTACCGCGCATTCGATGATAAAGACTGGCCTAACAAGATTCGCAAAAATCATCCTAAGGTCTATGAAAATGCAGTCAACTATCTTGCACAACAAAACGCTAATGGCCAGCCGGTAACTCAAGAGCACCTAAAAAAAGCGGCATTAAAGGTTGACTTGATTTTGCATGAAGGCACCGCTTTTGATTCATTAGGCTCATTTATCGCGGAGTCAAAATTGGGGGCGAAAGATTTAAGCTCGCTCAAAAAGAAAAAAACAATCGCCCCTGAAATTCTGGCGCTCTTGGGGGAGTATGAAGATGCCGCCATAAATTACACAAAATCCATGTCGAAAATGAGCGCGCTGGTGCATAACCATGCCTTCCTCAAGAGCATGAAGCAATCTCTGACTGACAGCGGCTTACTGTTTGACGAACACGAAAGGCCGCTGGGCGCAAATAAGAAAATCGCAGGCGAGCAAACTGAAACTTATTCACCGCTGAATGGTATGTACACCTATCCGTGGCTGGAGCAGGCATTACGGGATGCGCTGGACAGGCACAAAGATTCCGCTTGGTATTCTGGCGCGCTTGTCGTGAATGGGGCTATAAAAATGGGTAAAACTGTTTTGAGCCCCACAACAGCAGTAAGAAATTTCATGTCGGCTGGCATTAACATCATTCTTGGCGGGCATTGGAATTTAAAGCATCTCAACAAATCTGTTGGGCTAATGCACAATTACCTAAGTGGTGGATCAAAGGACTCTCGCGCGTATATTGAAAAGCTGGTACGAATTGGTGTTTTGTACGATACGCCAAACATGAGGGAGATGCAGGAGCTAATTCAGGCGGCGAAAGATGCTGATAACTGGATTACAAGGGCTTTGGATAAGTCACGGGTAACCGCCCCACTTAGGTTTGCGCAAAAATTCTATTCAGCAGGCGATGATTTTTGGAAAGTGATTGGCTTTGAAAACGAAAAAGCATTCCTGATGAAGCACAAAGGGATGGGCGAAGAGCAGGCAGAGCAGGAGGCCGCTAAACGAATTCGCAATACTTACATGACCTATTCGATGGTACCGAAATTCACCAGAACACTTCGAAGAACAATTGTAATCGGTGGCTTTGTTGCCTACCCATCTGAAGTTATCCGTAACACCTATCACAGAATAAATTATTTGCAACAGGACGCAAAAGAATTGGGATGGGCAAACTCTGCCGTAGCTACCCGTGCCGTTGGGCTGATAATTGCAGCTGCCGGCATGGCGGCACTAGCTGCAGTCTCTAAAGCCCTCCATCATATAGATGATGACGATGAGAAAGCTATTCGCATGCTTGGCTCTGAATTCTCGTCAAATTCGGATATTCTAATAATGGGGCGCGACAAAGATGGAGCGCTAACATCGTTAGATTTATCTTGGCTTGATCCGTATAACTTGTGGAAGCGACCCATTAACGCGATGTTCAAGCATGACCGTGATTTTAGCGAGTCGGCGAAGGATGCCGGAATAGAATTATTGCGGCCTTTCTTTGGTTTGGGTGTTGCTGCAGGCGCGCTAAAAGGTTACTACGATGATTTAATAACTCATAAAGTGTCGCAAGATAAAGCACTTGATCGTCTTGTTAGAGGGTTGCAGCCGGGCGTTATTACGAGCGGCGAAAATGTCTACATGGCGTTTACGAATCAGTATAGGCGGAATGGCCAGAAATACGACTTAGGGGATGAGCTAGCGGCATTCACCGGCTTTCGGATGACTACATTAAACGCGAAAGCCGCCCTGAATGGGAAAGCATATGAATACTTGGATGAAAAGCGCATTGCCGCAAAAGAATTCAAAGAGCTTGCGACAGACCTCAATAAAGTAAGTGATGGCGACCTGCGGGATTCGTATCAAAAAACAATGGACGCCAATAAGGCATCTTACGAAAAGCTTCAGAAGACTATTGCGGCGGCCGAAAAGGCAGGGATTAACAAACAGCAAGCAAAAATGGTTCTTGCGATTGCGAATATAAGCCAAAAAGATGCGGCGAATCTTGTGAATGGGCGCGAATTTAAATATACGCC
>JAYWHF010000562.1:0-2515 GCA_043777855.1 Gammaproteobacteria bacterium
GCCGACGATGAATTGCACTTAGGTAAATTTTCAATAGCAGACAATAACGCTGGAAATCTTCATCGTTTCTTTGATGGCACCTTGCCACTGGACACCGAAGAGCGCAAAGCAGAAAAACCGGATATTGAAGTGCTCACACTGATGCCACAACTGAACAATCCATCACAGCAAATGTTACTGGCACTCGGCTCTGGCTCCAAAAAAAATCGTCACCGCAGCGCTATGATTCCACTGAATCGCAGTGGCGATATTTCTGCCCCCGCTGAAATTATTGATCTTTCAGATTTCTACGATTTTTTAAAAAAAGAAATTGGTAAATTAAATATTGAAGGTGCAGCCCTTGTTAGAAACGATATTTTTCTTTTTCAGCGCGGCAACAAGAAAAACAATCTGAATGCCAGTATTCGCATTGCATTGGATGATTTTTATCGTGTGCTTTCACAGCCACGCAAACACAATGAACCACGCATTCAGATTATCCCTTATGATTTAGGTGATATCGATCAGGTTCCGCTGTGCTTTACCGATGCCACTTCACTTCCCAGTGGTGAGATTATTTTCACCGCCAGTGCAGAGAATACATCCGATTCTTACCTCGACGGCGCTTGCATGGGCTCCGTCATCGGTATGATTAATCCAAAAGGCAATTTAAGCTTACTGGAACCTATCAATAAAAAAGTCAAACTGGAAGGTGTGGAAGCAACCACAAATAACAAGACGATAGAAATCTTACTCGTAACCGATGCAGATGATGCAACACGCCCAGCGCAACTTTACTCAGCACGCATTAACCAATAATAAAAATCAGAAAGCAAAGCAAGCAGCTATTTCACAAACTTGGCGTAGTAATGAACCACTGCTGGCATTTGCGCAATACGTTGCATATGCACATTCAATCCCGGGGCTACTTTTTCTACCAAATCGGTAGGGATATGATCCAGCCGACCCGAATTTAAACCACGCACATCAACAAATACTTTTAAGTCAGCAATAGTGAGCTGATTACCCACAAAATATTCACCGCCGCGAGCCTGTAACTGCCGCTCCAACCACCGAAGGTATATGGGCATTGATTCATTGGCTAAGGCAAGCCGTGCTTCTTTTTGTACATCGCCCGTCATACGATAAGTGGGGCCAATTTTGACGGCGGCATCTTCGATCACGGACAAAATTTCATCACACAACAATGCTTGAAATGCATCTTTTGGATACAAACCCGCTAGCGTGCCAACATAGCGCGTAATCGCGTCTGACTGAGTGACCATTACGCCATCCACATCAAGTGTAGGCACCTGACCAAAGGGCGTGGATTTACGAAGCGCCGCAAACTCAGCATACGTAAAACGATGATCTTCAAAAGCAACGCCGCCAATATGCATGGCTAAGCGCGCCGACTCGCCGCGGCCGCCGTGAAAGTCGAAATAAGAAAGCCTAAGTGTGGGCATGTGAGTCTCCAGTGTAATTTAAGTGTGATTTAGGTGTGATTTACGTGTGATTGGACCGAGCAGGAGTATAACCCCTAGAGTTTTCAGGCACGTTTAAATAATTGACTCCTAACGCATTGCTCATCTAAAAAGTCACCTAAATCACCTCTGGTAAAGCAAAACCGAGGCTTGAATTGACACAAAAATTCGCTAAGCTTCCCCTCGTCAACACATCTTCAACATTGAAACGAGAGAACAGGATACAAAACTGAGTAATTTCGTTCCTTTTTCTAGGGGCAAACCTGAATAAAATCCTGTATATTGCAGCGCTATTTTTAACCCTCCAGCTTATAGAGTGCGCCATGACTGACTTAAACCTTTACAGAAACATTGGTATCTTCGCCCACGTAGATGCCGGCAAAACCACCACTACCGAGCGTATCCTTAAGCTGACGGGTAGAATCCACAAGATTGGTGAGGTTCACGAAGGTGAATCAACTACCGACTTCATGGTTCAAGAAGCCGAGCGCGGTATTACTATTCAATCAGCAGCCGTGAGCTGTTTCTGGAAAGGCACTCGCTTTAACGTTATTGACACCCCCGGACACGTTGACTTCACTGTAGAAGTGTATCGTTCATTGAAAGTTCTCGATGGCGGTATCGGCGTATTCTGTGGTTCTGGCGGTGTAGAGCCGCAATCAGAAACCAACTGGCGCTACGCAAACGACTCAAAAGTAGCTCGGTTGATCTTCGTCAATAAACTTGACCGTATCGGTGCAGACTTCTTGAAAGTGACCGCTCAGGTTAAGAAAGTATTGGGTGCAAACCCGTTGATCATGACCTTGCCAATCGGCATTGAAGACGATTTCGTTGGCGTTGTCGATTTGCTAACCCGTAAAGCTTACATTTGGGATGCTACCGGCCAACCAGAAAACTACTCTATTCAAGACATTCCAGCCAACATGCTTGACGATGTTGAAATGTACCGCGACCAAATGGTTGAAACTGCCGTTGAAATGGATGACGACTTGTTGATGGCTTACATGGAAGGCGAACAACCTTCCATTGACGACATTAAGCGCTGCATCCGC
>JAYWHF010000563.1:0-6956 GCA_043777855.1 Gammaproteobacteria bacterium
CGATGGTACTGGTGTAATCAAAGAAACAGGATTCGCCAATTTGAGAGTTTTGCGGAGCGCAAGTACCGTTGGCTTTTAAGTAGGGGTTGAACTCAAAGCTGGTAATGCGCTCATCATCTTCAGTAGTGGGATCATCCGTCTCGTTAATATCTATATAAGTCGGTGTGATGTTTCCGGGAATGGCATTGCCTGAACCGTTAAAAAAGTTACCTGACTTTCCCGTCACCGGGTCGGTGACAGTAATGATGCCGGAATTCGCGAAGCGTCGATCAGTTGAGGCTAACTGTTTTTGTTCGTGGTGGGTGTAGCCCGCCACCAAGGCATAGCCGTCTTCGGCGAGTGAACCAAAACCTGTAATCAAATCGACATTGAAAGATTCGCCAGACCCAGCGGTTGGGTCAGAATAGCGAGCACTGAAAGTCGTGCCTTTAACTTCATCTTTGAGCTGAAAGTTAATGACGCCTGCGATGGCATCGGAACCGTAAAGTGCGCCCGCTCCATCAGTTAGTACCTCCATTTGTTTAAGCATGCTCAAGGGGATAGCACTGATATCAATAGTCCCGCCAGAATCGGCGGGAGCCATACGGCGACCATTCAGCAGCACCAGCGTGTACTCCTCACCTATGTCGTGAATCGATGCGGTGCGAATACCGCCGCCGCCGCCGCCCACAGAATCGCTAGGAGTGGTAAAGCCCTGCATGGCGGGCAGGGTGTCCATGAGTTCAGTGGTGGTTGCGACGCCGGAAACGTCGAGCTTTTCGCGACTGAATACTTGTATGGGCAATGCGCCATCAGTTTCTTTGCGTTTAATCGCAGAACCGGTAACCACAACTTCTTCAATATCCGATTCGCCCTTTGATGTTTGGGCAAATAAAGTGGGCGAGTATGTCAACATTAGCCCCGAAGCACCCAAGGTAGCGGCTTGAATGGCAATGAGTAACTTGTTGCGTGTTTTAGTCATGATTAAGCCTCTCAGTGTGGTATTGAAAATGTGATGACGCTAAGAGCTACTTCAGATAGCTCTGGTTGAAAAGCTTGCTGCTTTTTTTCGTTTACGGCAAAACTTATTTTTTTATGCAGAGCGTTTTGCGCCATATGTGGGCGTGGGGAGCTTTGCATTGTATATGTTGGAGCAAACGATAAATCATAAAAAAACAGTTAGATCACTCTTGCAACTTACCGCACGGCTACCGACTCAATATCAATTAACGCATATTTATTGTTATGGGCTTTATAGGATTGGTCAGACCACCGAACGCGGTGATTTCAATCATATACATAATAAGCTGAATAACAAAATGCTAAATTAGCGTTTCCAAGAGATTGGCGTCTAGTGTCGGAGTGCATGAGGACCATGCTTAATACGTGCCAAATTATTAAGTAGATTTTCCGATGACTTTAGCGCCATATTTTTTTGGCGCAATTAAATGATCAACCATTAAATGATCAATAAGTTGAGCGCGGTGTGTTCTCGGGATTTATTTCACCATAGACCTCCTCAGGGTCCACATCGTTGACGAGTAAAACCTCTCTGACGGCTTCAATATGCTCAAGCACTTTTTGATAGCGGTCGCCATAGTCGTATTTGGTCACTTCGATTGTTTTGGGCATGTAGCTAAACGCAATCTTTAGTGCAGTAAGCGCAGCAGCATTTATTTTTTCGTTCATATCGGTTCCCCAGAATTGCTGTTGTACTACTTTACAGCTCCACGAATTTTACTGCCATTTCCGCACTGGGTTGTTTGCGTTGTTTAAAGCTTAGTGCAGCGCGCTCTACCGCTAGTAAGGTGTTTTGTTTATGGTGATGTGCGGTACGTTTAAAAAGGTTCAGCGTGTTTTGCATGCGGCGCAATAGCCAAGGTTTTTGGTGATGGCGGATATCGGCTAATACATCCAGTGCGGTGCAAGCGCCGGCATGGGGGCTGCGATAGCTGGCGCTGGAAAATTTCGGGCTGTTGACCACTAAGCTTTTAAATTCTGCAGGCGATAATTTTAATATTTCTAACCCCTCGTGCAATTCGCGTTCGGCCATTTGTTTGGCTTTGAATAATTGCATTTGCACGCGGCTGTAAACATTCACGGCCCCATCACCGTTGGTTTCTATGGGTAAAAATATAGCGGCAGGGTACATTTCGGTGATGAGGGATTGTACGCCGTCGGACACGGCGCTGGATGGCATGCAACCAAACGGTTTAATGCTAAGTGTCATATTTACTTTCTGGTCGACCACATTGTGAATTAATTTCCCTACTTCCATATGGCCTTCGCCGCCGCGTAAATTATTGTCGTAAAACGCGTGGCTGATGTGTGCGATATGATTCATGTCGGGCAAATGATAATCGCGCAAGCCCAATAATTTTGCGTAGCCGTAAAATAATCCGCGCATAAAGGTTTCGGCCGCGCGTAGCATCCAGATTTTTTTGTTGGCGTTGACATTTTCCAGTGCGAATTTACTGCCGCCCTTACCGCCTTTGTCAACGCCTTTTAGTTGCATGCGTGTTTGTGTATCAAATTTAGCGCCCCACAATAAATACAGCCCCCAGTTCACCACTAATTGAATATCAACTTCAGCACCTTCCTGCTCTAAAAAGCGGTGCATTTTGTAGTTGCCATCGCCTTCTGTAGTCATCGCCCAAAACTCGCCGATAATGGCGACTTTCGGTTTTACCTGAGTACGGTCTACCTTTATCGCGGCAATTTCTTTGCGCGTTTGCCAGAGAGCTTTGAATAAACCTTTGCGGGTTTCAAACGCTTGTGCGATACGCTCTTTGGCATTTTTGATCACAGCATCAGTGCGGCCGGGTTCAATTTCATAGGGGCGAATGCGATAGGTCAAGGCATTCAGAACATCGCCAAGGACAATGGCTTTGCTCATATACAGAAAAAATTCCGTATCAATTTTTAAACCCATATCCTGCCCAGCGGCTTGTTTCATTCCGCCTGCTTGTTGAAACATGATGACGCGAAAACCTTCGAAACCAGAGTCGCGCAGCGCTTTGCGATACTCCGTTACGTAAGTGCCAAAACGACAAGGCCCGCAAGAACCTGCGGTGGCAAATAAATAGTTTTCAATGATGTGTGGCTTGCTCATGCCGCCGGCTTCCAGTGCCTGCAATTGTTTCACTAAGTTGCCGACGGTGAAATACGTAGGATTGCATTGACCGCGATTGCCAAATTCTCTGCCTACTTGCAGCGCTGCATTATCGGGTACATCCATTGCTTGCACTTTGTAACCCAACCCGCGAAATGCAGATTGAATAAATAAATCATGGGCCATGGTTAGGCCTGCATGCAAGATGGTGGTGTGCGCGCGTTGTGCGGCGGTAAAGGTACTGGGTACGGCATCAAACCAATTCGCGTTTTGTTGAGCAACGGCTTCGGTGCTTGCTCGAGTCAGAGCGCTGTCCGCAGTCACTTTTGTTTCAACTAATTGCAAATATTCTTCAACGCTGCTTATGTTAGATGCATTGGTATTAAATGTATTGGTATTAGATGTGCTGGTGTTAGATGCGTTGGCGCTATGATTTGTGCTGTTTGTATTCTGTGATTGTTGAGTATTCATGTGATATCTCCTAATCAAGTTGTATGGTTGAAATTAATGTAGAGCTAATAACTTCGGGGATAATTAACTCTGGTGCAATTTTACTGTGAACAAAATGTGGCGCGGTGTCTTTGGATGTCAATGTGCTAAGTAGATGGGTTTTTTTTGCGTGCCATTTTTCGAGCTCGGCAATAAATTGTGGATCTTGCTGAATTTTTTCCGGTGCAGCGGCCAGTATGTGTAAACGCTTTTGAATTTCGATGAGCTCAGCTTCAGTGGCTTGTTTTGCTTTATCATCCAATTTTTCTTCGGCTAGATTCAACGTGTAGCCATAGGTTTTTACGCGAATTTTTATTGAGCCAGACGGCTTGTTGGCATCAATATCGTGCAGTGCAGAATAGGGTGAATTATTGGCACTCATAATGCGGTCAATTAAACCGTATGTTGGCGCATCGTGGCCGCATTTAAAGCTGGACAAATCCAGCACAGCAACATTGGGGTGGCGCGCGGCAAATTTAGCGGCCCACACTTTTTGAACTGAGTTGACGCTGTAGTTTTCGGGCCACACATCGTGAATTTCCAGCGCGGAATTTATGCGGCCGATACGCAGATCTTCAGCAAAATAAGGCGCTAAATAGTCTTTATCTTTTGGAATGGAGCGCATCGACAAAATGGGGTAACCCATGGACTGATATTCTTCAAGCACGTTGTGATTCATGCCAGGATCATTGTGATAGGGGCGGCCTAACATTAATAGTGCGATACGATTTTGTGCGGCCACCGCATCCAAGATCATACGGCCTTTGATCTGCATGTGGGTGTCAAAGTGGTTGATTGCGTTAAAGGCCTCGTCGATGGCAAAATTATTTTCGTCTTCGGTGATGTCTAAATGTACACCAAATGTTTCGAACATACGGTGTTTTAATAACAGTGGTTCATTCAGGGTGACGGCCGGGTCCAAGTAAATAATATGGCGACTGGCGAAATAATCTTGCTCTTTGGTAAAGGCCGCGCCCATAACTTTTGGTGTGCCTGCCACTATAGGGCAGCAGGCAGTATCCATCACGCCTTCCACAAAAGTTGGAATGTGTGTGAGTGCGGGAAAGAAAATAAAATTCAGCGGTTTTTCTTCGTGATGCACGAACAATAAATTATGGATATGGGCTTGAACTACTTTTGCAGGATAGCAAGGATCAATCGACCCATACTTGCCACCGGCTTGCCACATTTCTTCGCTGGTATCATCGGAGAAAATCAAGTTGCGCGACTTGATGCCGAGGGCTTCAAAGTAGGCGCGCCAAAAAGGCCCGGTGCTCCACATATTTAAGGCTTTGGGCATGCCGATGCGAATCTTGAGGCGAGCTTCTTGCGCCTCTGACGATGAGCGCAAAAATTTTCGATCGATTGTTTTGTGTTTAACACCACCGAGCAGGCCACGCTTCACTTCAATATCTTTTATCAGTGTATCGGCTGAAGGTAGTGCAGCGGTTTTATACAGTTGTTTGAATGTCCATGTCGCCTCGTAATCGACTAGGTTTGGATAAGCTACCATGAGTTCGCGGCGATTTTTATTTAATTTCTTTAAGGCGTCGTGATCTTCTACCGTACCTTTTTCACATGAGAAGCCAGAAATATAACGTGCAGTTTCCGTTTCACTGACTTTGGCATCGATAAATGTCCTCGAGCAATTGTTTGCACAGAAGGTGCATTTTGTTTCTTCGTCATTGCGCGCTGTGTAATATAAATTGATGGATTCATCCAAGCCAATAAAGGTGGAGTAGCCGCGCCGCTTAACAACGCGAACGGCTTCAAATGCGGCACCTAAGGCGCCAGCTTCACCGGTGTGTGGGTGAACATAGACTTCGGCGTCTGGCACGCGGTCCTTGATGTAATCGACTTGTGCTTTGACTGCCGCGAGATTCTTTTGCGTGCCGCCTTGCAACACAAATACTCTGCCGAGTTCGGCCATACGCGGAATTTGTACCACGTATTGCCAAATATTTTTGGGTAATACGAGCGCGAGACCGGCTAAAAGTTCTTCGCCGTTGTAACCTTCCTTTTGAAAGTTAACGCGGTCAGAATCTAAAAATACAGCACAGCCATAACTGAATTTTGGGGACATTTCGGCGTTAAATGCGCGATCAGCATATTCAGTAACAGGCACACCAAATTGATCGGCCATAGCTTGCAATAACATGCCGTTGCCTGCGCTACAGGAATTGCTCAAGCGAAAGTTTTTGATCACTTGATTTTGCATAAACAGAACTTTAATGTCCTGCCCGCCAACATCACAAATCACATCCACATTGGGAAAATATTGTTGCGCACTTTTCATATGCGCTACAGTTTCCACCACATTGGCATCGGCTTTTAATGAGCTTTCCATTACATCGCCGGCATAACCCGTTACACCAAAGCCAAGAATATTAAGTGTGGCATGTTGCGTATCGGCCCAGTTTTTCAATTGCAAAAACATCTGCTTCATATCTTCCAGCGGGTTGCCTTTGGATAATTGATAGACTTTTTGTAAAATATCGCCATATTCGTTTACCAAAACACACTTGCTAGACGTGGAGCCACCATCAAGCCCTAGGTAACCTTCAATGATTGAATTCGGTGTAAGCGCAACCGGAACGAATGTGGGTTCGCGATAAGTAATTTTAAATTGACTGGCTTCGTCGGCGTTGATCATCAGTGCGGGGCCGGCGTTATTGCCGAGTTGTGCTTTGCGTCCTTCGCGAATAAACGTGCGTAACTCTTCCAAGCCGTTACAGCAGGCCATATTTTTTTCATGATTGCCAAATAAAACGGCGCCGTAAGCCGCGTAATATTCTGAGTTTTCCGGCGAGAAAATTAATTCTTCTAGCGGAATGTCTTTGGGGTAGGCGTAACCGCGCTCTTCCCAGGTTTGTGGGATGCGATAGCGCCAGCAGTCGCGCAAAAAAGGCAAATAGGTATTGGGCCCGCCGAGTAAAAGGACTTTGTGTTTGAGCGTATTGCCGCGGGTTAATACGGATAAGTTTTGCCCGACAATCGCGTCTGCCAACGAACACATAATTTCTGCGGCAGGAATGCCGCTTTTAATTAAATTAACAATATCAGTCTCTGCGAATACGCCGCACTTGGCGGCGACATGGTGAAGTTTTTCGGGGTTGAAAATGAGTTTCGCGGTTTCTTCTTGCGGCATGCCGACTTTGAGAAAACATTTATCGATGGTGGCGCCAGTGCCAGAGGCGCATTTGTCATTCATGGATGTGGTTGCGCGTTTTTCGCCGGTTTCATCCTGGGTTTTAAACATAACGATTTTGGCGTCTTGTCCGCCGAGTTCAATGACGCTGCCGACATCGGGGTGCATAGCTTCTACGGCCATGGTGACGGCGTTTACTTCTTGAATAAATTTGGCATTAAGGTGTGG
>JAYWHF010000564.1:0-6948 GCA_043777855.1 Gammaproteobacteria bacterium
CGGCTTTGAGTGCCGCAGCAGCTTTGTCATTCAACTGATGCCCAAGATATGCTGCACCAATTTTTGCCAAGGCATCACCGGTAGGCAATGTTTGAGCTTCTTTGGCACTCACATCTAAACTTGCAAGATCTTGCGCCGCTTTGGACTTAGCCAAATTCAATAAACGAGTTTCACGCTCTTTATCTTTCGGTTGGCCGAGAATACCTGCCGCCGTTCCGGATTCCAACGCTTCTTTAGCATCACCTGGGTCATTCATTGCCAAAGCGAGCTCCGCCATTTCGATGTATTCTTTAGCATCCATGATTCCTACGGCTTTTTTCAGCCTAAGGACTTCGATCGTTTCTCTTTCTGAATAACTCGCTTCATTAGCAAGGTACTTAAACATATTGCGCCAATATTCCAGCGACGGATAATTCATCAACAAAGACTCTAAGGTTGACGTAATGCCTGCCTTGTTGTCTAACTTAAACTGCGTACTCATTAGCAATTCATACCAGCTCTTTTCAGGCACTTTCTTTCCCTGCTCAGATTGCTTAATCAATTTTTGAATTTGATCCCCGGCAGTTTTAAAATCGCCTTTCAAGTAATAAGACCGAGCGACCATATCTGCCATTTCAGCCGTGGCGCCAGCCTCCTTAAGGTGCCGCTCGCCATATTGAATCGCTTTGGTATAGTCTTTTAACTGAAAGTTGATCTTCGCTAAAAACTCAATTTTTTCAGGTATCTCATTGGCCGGAATTTGATTAGCGGCCATCATGACTTCGTAAGTTTTAGCTTGGCTGGCATAGTCCTTCATCTGCTGAAAACAATAAGCCTTTAACTCATTGATAATCTTTTCTTCTGCAGGTGATTTACCTGAAATTGCGGCAGTTTCGTTGACTTTATCAAGGGCTTCCTTAAATTTCTTTTGCGCAATTAACTGCTGTGCTTCTTGGAGGGGCTTACCCACTTTCTGACTAATTTTCGGCTTATCAGCAGCAATTGCGGACTGAGGTGTAACTGCCAGCAGTGATGTAAGACTCACCGCCGCAACGACCACCAATGTTAATGAGCGTAGTGTTGCTAAAACGAATTTTTTAACACGCATAAATCTTTACCAATGGCTAATCAACAACAATGATTTAATTCTTAAATGAAAAAACGCTGGAATTACTATTCCAGCGCTTCATTCCCCACAATGCCAATATTAGTTACGCCAAGACGTTTCGCTGTCGCTAATACTTTTGCAACGGCGTCATACTTTGCCAGCTTGTTTGGCTTTAAATGCAACTCCGGCATAGGCACCTTATTAGCGGCTGACCTAAGGTAACTTGTTAGCATCTTAGCGCTTTCGACCTTAGAGCCATTCCAATAAATTGTAGTATCGAAATCCACGACGATATCAATAACTTCTGGCGGCACTTCCGGTGGGGCACCGGTAGAGACCGGCATATCCAACTTAACCGCATGTGTTTGCGGTGGCAACGTAATAATTAACATAACGATGAGCACAAGCATTAAATCGATGAGCGGGGTGGTGTTTACCTCCACCATGACATCGCCTTCTGCTCCACTACCTACATTCATACCCATGACGAATACCTTATTTTGTGAGCTCTACTGACGATTATTCGTTTCTTGGTTCAGTCAAGAAGCCTACCCGAACGATTCCCGCTCTCTGGCAATAAGCCACCATACGACCCACAAATTCGTAACGAGTGTTTAAATCGCCGCGGATATGCACTTCTGGCTGAGGTTTGCGTGGAGCAGCTTCTTTTAATCTTTTTAGTATTTCTTCTTTCGGAACTTGCGACGCGTTCCAATAGGTCTTACCCTCCGCATCTACGGTAATCACGATATTTTCGGGTTTGGTAATCGTCGGCGTGTTTTCCACGTTTGGAAGTTCTACTTTTTTAACATTACGCGCTACAGGCACGGCGATCAAAAAAACAATCAACAACACCAACATAACATCCACAAGTGGCGTTGTGTTGATCGTAGCGTTAAATGATTCTTCGCCCTCACCGGAGGAAACGTTGATTCCCATTTTTTGCATCCTCAGTTCTAGTTTCTAAGCAGGAAAGGAGCGCAGACTAAACGTTTAATCTACGCTTCCTTATTAGGATTAGGTAGCCGCGTCACCGGCGCTAATTACTTACCGCCCTGAATACCTAGCACTAAGTACGCATGAACATCAGCCGCAAAATGATTCAAACTTTCGCTAGTCACTTTATTACGACGAATTAACCAGTTATAAAAGAATACTGCGGGTACTGCTACCGCTAAACCGATTGCTGTCATGATAAGTGCTTCGCCTACTGGGCCGGCTACTTTATCGATACTCGCTTGTCCAGAAGTCGCGATTGCGATAAGCGCATGGTAAATACCATAAACGGTTCCAAACAAACCAACGAAGGGAGAAGCTGAGGCAACAGTTGCCAAAACGGCCATGCCGGTTTGCAAATCATTAGTTACATTACTTACCGAACGCTGGATACACATACTTACCCATGATTCTAAGTCTATTTTGTCAGTTTTACCTTCATGACTCTTAACAGCATTCATCCCATCTTCTGCGATAGCACGATAAGCACTGCCGGGCTTCAAACTATTAACGCCCTCTTTCAGACTTTTAGCGTCCCACACCCTACGTGCGTCTTTAGCCTGGCTACTCAGTGAAGATTGGGACAATAGCTTAATTGCTGTGAGATACCAAGTGGCTGCTGACATTACCACCATCAGAATAAGTACTGACCTAGCCACCCAGTCTGGCACACCGTTTGGGCCGCCCCACAACGCACCCAAACCAAATTGATCATGCTTCTTAATGTCATCACTTGCGTCGTCAAGTGCGTTGGTTGCGGCATCGGCGACTGGCGCGGCAGACTCAGGCAAAGGCGCATCGACAGCAGGTGCTGCTTCCTCCGCCATGGGCGCGGACGTTTCGTCTTGAGCACAAGCAGAACTAACTAAAAAATGCTGGCCACCTAAAGCCAACGCTAAAATTAAAACAGATGAAAGTTTTTTTAACATTTTATTAACCCTGCAATTAAATTATAAGATCTATTTTTAGTGATTGATTCAACAAAAAGAGTAAGAGGCTCTCCCTTACTTTTTAGCATCCTCAATCTTCCAACGGAAGTTTAGTGGTAACCAACACGCGACAGGCTTGTCACCCTGCATACACGGAACAAATTTCCATGAACGTTGTGCATGTTTAACAGCTGCCTCATCTAACCGCTCAAAACCACTTGTCGATGCGATTTTAACGTCAGCTACTTTACCGTCCGCACCAATATAGAGTTGAAGACCTACCACACCTTCTTCACCAAGACGAGTAGATGCCGGTGGGTACTCTGGCCGACTTAAACCTTTTGGACCTGGTTTAGCTTTTGTCATTGTTGTCGGTTCAGCGACTTGTTTAGGCGCTGCGGTGTGCTGAACAGCTTGTATAGCAGTGCTGTTGGCTGGCGCATCCGGCACAAAATCAAATGATGGGGGCGGCACAAAATCCGGTGGAGGAATTTTTGTATCCGGTGGTGGTGGTGGTGGCTCCACAACGTCTTCAATTTTAGTTTCTTCAACTACTTTAGTTTGAAGAACCTCAGCCACCTTGCTCGATAGATCTCCAGCTAAACCGCTTGCAAGACCGTAGATCAAAACAATATGGAAAACTATTACAAAGAGAAGGCCAAACGAACGTTGGCCCGCCGATTTTTGGGCGTGATATGACATAACTGAGCTGCCACCTTTCTGAAATTCACCTGCAAAAATGATACTGCTGTACAAAGATGGTGCCGCTATTGTATTCGCAATTTCATGGAGTTAGCGCCTAGAGTAACTTCATCTCGAGACGAGACATTATAGTCATATCGAAAGATTTAATTACTTAATTAGCCGACGCTGACAATTCTTTAGGTTATTTTTGTGTATTTACGAGCAGGCTTTCTGCCCCCTAAAAAACGCGTTTATCTTAGCTTCTCTTATTGCGCATGAAAAGCGCTATTTCTGTCATTTCTTTAATTAGCGCGTAAATATTTGTCGTTTAAGCCTACTAATTATCTGTGTTTAATTTTAGCTTTTCTGGTTACTTTACCCAAGTCCGCCGATGCCAACTTCCTAATCAACCCACCCTTTACTTCCGCAAAAAATTGGATTTGACGGCATTAACGGCTTTTTTACAGCAATCTTTGAGACTCTGCTTGTTTTTGCGCCCTCGATAAACGGTGCAAACGAAGCAACTCCCATTTAGCGCTGACTTCATGGGGCGAATATTGAATTCCGGATTAGAAGCGATAGTCGATATTGACACTGGCCATATTAGGTTTGTTATAGAGCTCATCACAAATATTCTTGTATTCAAAGTTAATATTGAAATGTTCGTCAATGACAAACCCAACCCCAATCCCATAAGAAAGCCCGGCATAACTTTCACTTTTGCCTTTCGTTGCCTTGCCAGCAGTGAATTTGCCGGACACCGGATCTTTTGTTAGAGGAGCAGTTGCTTTAGACGTGGATATTTGGGTGTACCCTAGCAGTGCGTATAGCTTTGCATCGTCATTTTCGAGCTCGGGCCTGTAATAGATACTTTGATAGGACTCTATTTCACGCTCCAAATTATCTGTAGTGTCAGGCACCCCTTCAGTAGTCGTCAAGGTGTAAACATTGCCTTTTCCCGGCCTCGTGCCAGACCCAAGCCGAACCTCTCCACCTAGCGCATCGTTATATCTGTAGCCGCCGGTTATTTCGGCGGTCCGAATCGCCGTGGTATCTCCCAACGTCATCCCATTACTAAAAACAACCACATCTTGTTTGTCATCAACGGCCGATGCACCAACGCCAGCATAAAAACCCCTATGGTTATCGGCCAAAGCCGGAACAGCTAAAAGAGCGAGTACAAAAAGGTAGGATTTTTTCATGGGGTTTCCTTCTAAGAGATTTGAGACTTTATCTTATGCCTAGCTTAGGAGGGGCATCATAGCTTAGCGTTGGACATAAAAAAAGCACTGGTTTTAATGCCAACGCTTTAGTTGTAAGTCTTTGAAGGATCTTTGAAATTGAGGGCTAGCGGTGCTTTATTTTTTCGTTAGCCTTTAATCCGGCAATGATTTCTATATTAATTCCATCCGACAAACCAGTCTTAACTTCACGTTTCTCGAATTTCTGTGGCGCCACCTCTACCTCGACAAAATTCGCCTTATCTTCAATCATTAAATTGCCTTCGTTGATGGCTAACACATTTTCCTTTTTGTCTAATACTATATCGGCATTTGCACTGTAATTTGCTCTGAGAAAGAGTTGGTCGTTTAGCTTCACCGCTGCTCGAATTTGAAACTTAATAGTGCCTTGATCCGATACACCTTTAGGCGAAATATATTCCAGCAATGCGGTAAAAGGCTTACCTTCAAGTGCCCCAACATTTAACACAAGCTCCATGCCTTCTCTCAACTTACCTACTTCTGACTCATCAACATTGCCTTCAAAAATCATATCCGTCATGTCGGCGAGGTTTGCCACACTCGTGCCTGACTGGAACGTGCTTGACTCAACAATAAAGGCGCCTTCCTTGTTGGGCACATCCAGCACCATACCTGTGACCGTAGCGGGAATCATGTTAGATATCTTTTCTGATTTTTTAGTAGCACCTGATTTTAATAGAAGTACATTATTTTCAGAAGATGTTACAGCCTCTCTTTGCAAATTGTAGGTCAACAAAAACTTATTATACTCGGAGGCTGAAATAAGTTTTTGCTCAAATAATTTCTTTTGCCGCTGATATTCAATCTCACTGTTTTGTAGGCTTATCTTTGCCGATTCCAATTGTGACTCGGCTTGGTTAACCGCCAGCATGCTGGGTCTTAGTGTAATTTTTGCTAAAATATCGCCTTTTTTTACTTGTTGCCCAGCGACGACAAACAATTGCTCTACCACTCCGGAAACTTGTGACTTAACTTCAATTTCACGACGTGGAATCACTTTTCCTATAGCGACGGTTTTTTTAATAATGGTGGTTTTCACGGGCGAATCTATTTTATAAACCACCGGTGACTGCTGCGATTTTTTATAAAGAAAGACTGCTGTCCCTATAAAAATGATTGCAATCAGCCCTAAAACTACAAATCCAATAATTTTTTTCATTCTTACCTTCTGTTGATATTAGTTAATCGTCTAAATATTTATTCGTCTTGCAGCGCGACTATAGGATTTACAGCCGCCGCTTTTGATGCGGGTAACAAGGATGCAAGGAATCCGGAAATAATCAATACTATCAATGCTAAAATTGCTACGCCAAAGTCCACACCAGGATGACGAAACATTCCCGCATTTAGCCCCATGCTATCCATAAATTTATTCGCGCCCTCAAGCAACAGTACAGCAAACACAAGGCCAGTGTAACCGGCAACGGCAGCAATAAAGATAGATTCTTGGACAATCATGCTTACTATGGATGACGGTGTTGCGCCTAAGGCTTTTCGTAAGCCAATCTCGCGCGTTCGCTCTTTAACTACAATCAACATAATATTTCCTACGCCGATCGCCCCCGCCAAAATAGTCCCTATGGCGACTATCCAACTAAATACTTTAATGCCTGTAAATAGATTTCGAATTTTGTCGAACTCCTTTTGCAAATTGAAACTTCCTATTACACCTGAATCATTGGGATCAATTTTCTTTATGGTATGTAAATATTTTTTAACGTCCTTTTCTATAATCTCTGCGTGTATTCCGGCTTTAGGAATAATGACAAAACTGCCAACATAATCAACCTGATTAAATGCGTAGCGCAAGGTATCGTTGGGGATATAAAGTTTTTCTGCTTCAGAGTTGTTGGGCTCTGATGAGGTTGATTTAAAAACGCCCACGACCTGAAAACTAATTCCTGATATCGTAGTGTCTTTGCCGACAGGGCTTTCCCCCGCCACAAAAAGCAGCTCCTTTACTCGCGTTCCTATTATCGCTACTTTGCGT
>JAYWHF010000565.1:0-6924 GCA_043777855.1 Gammaproteobacteria bacterium
TAATCATGGTTGGCCACAGCGAGCACAGCGTTACGGTAAGCAACGAAATAATAAATGACTTCTGAAACATAGGGTCGGCGCTGGTGTAAACAGAACTTACGACCAAGGTAATAAGAGGCAACCAAGCGAGCGGAGAAATGGGCTTAAATATTTGAATAATAGGATTGAACGCGCGATACAGTGATTGGCTTAAACCGATCACAATACCTATCGGAATGGCGATAATAGTGGCCAGAAAAAACCCACTCAATACAGTGATAAGGCTTGTTTTAATTTTGTCAAAAAAAGTGGGATGACCGGTGAACTTGCGTGTTCTCATTTCCGCTTTTGGGTCTGCCGCCAAGGCCTCTGCATTGCGAGTTTCCTGACGCGTATAGAAGTCAGCTTCACGCTGCCGCTCCGCTTTATGCTCGTCAACGAGGTTTCCCCACTGAGCCAGCACTTCCTTGGGGCCGGGAAATGTACCCAGCGAGGTTTTAATACCCTGCGAACCCACTTGCCAAAAAATGAGAAAAAATGCTAAACCAACGATGGGAATTATTGTGCCTAAAACAAGATCGTGAACTTTTGCCACCGATGGCTTTTCAAATTTAAATTTGGAAAATGTAGTACTTAGCCCACGCATGGTAATTACTCCAGGATAATTCTTTTCTGATGTTAAGCTTTTACGGCAAAGGGATCCTCCTCGTCTTAATCTTTTGAAGAAATCTCGACGAGGAAGAAAGTGTGTACCCTTTAAATTTTCTCGTCACCTTTAAGGCCCACTTTAAACAGCTTCAAGTAGTCATTAGGCTTGCGACCATCGAATTTAATACCGTCGATCCATTCGGTGGCTTCTGGTGTGCGGTAGCCGTCCATTTTTGCAAAGTCTGGAAAATCAGCCGCCGTCATTTTGCCCTCGGCAATTAAATCTTTGGCCGCTTGTTGGTAGACTTCTGGCAGGGCAATTTTCTTGGCTACATCGGCATACCAGTTATCGGGTTTTGCTTCTGGAATTTGCCCCCAGCGCCGCATTTGCGTTAAATACCACACGGCGTCAGAGTAGAAAGGGTAAGACGCGTTGTAGCGAAAAAACACGTTGAAATCTGGCTCGCTTCGAATATCGCCGCGCTCGTACTCGAAAACTCCAGTCATGGAGTTGGCAATGACTTTGTAATCAGCGCCGACGTAATTTGGGTTGGAAATTATTTTCGCTGCCGCTTTACGGTTTGCGTTATCTTTTTCATCTAACCACTTGCCAGCGCGGATAAGTGCTTTGACGACGCGAATGTGCGTGTTCGGATTTTTTTCGGCCCAGGCTTTGGTGACACCAAATATTTTGTCTGCCATTTGGTTATGCACTGTAATGACGGGTACGCCGATGCCACGAAATACCGCTTGCTGGTTCCAAGGTTCACCCACGCAATAGCCATTGATAGTGCCGGCTTCGAGTGTTGCGGGCATTTGCGGAGGAGGCGTTACCGACAGCAAGACTTCTGCGTTTAAATTGCCCGACGTATCGCCTTTAGCCGGGGCATAAAAACCCGGATTAATGCCGGCAGCGGCTAACCAGTAACGCAAGCCCATGTTATGCGTAGACACTGGAAAGACCATCGCCATGCTGAAAGGTTTTCCCGCGTTTCTATAGCTTTGAATCACCGGTTTTAATACTTCGGCGCTAATAGGATGAAGTGGTTTGCCGTCCGCACCCTTAGGCACAGATTTTTTAATGAGATTCCAAATGTCGTTGCCAACGGTGCATGCATAAGTGTTTTGAGTCAGCGTGTAAGCAAACACCAGCTCGGCAGTGGTACCAAAGCCGGCTGCTGCACCTACTGGCTGCCCCACCAACATGTGCGAGCCATCTAGCTGCCCGGTAATAACCCGGTCCAGTACTACTTTCCAATTTGCTTGTGCTTCTAATTCTACATTCAAACCTTCATCTTCAAAGTAGCCATTTTCCGCCGCGACGGCGAGTGGTGCCATATCCGTTAATTTAATAAAACCAAATTTTAAATTTTCTTTTTCGGGCTTGCCGGTTGCCGCATCCGCCGAGGCAATCACACCAAGAACAGCCGCTACGCCAATGGTCGATTTAAGTGTCCTATAAAAGAAATTTGCCAAGCCGCTATGCTTGGATGGGGAATTCTGTTTTAGGTTGGGGGTGCCAGTAACATGCATAAACGTGCTCCTAATTTTTAATTTAAAATTTGAATCTGAAAGTTTGCTTTTCGGTAGATTCAATATCTTTTGTGTAAGTGATGTGTCGCTGCGATGCCAGCTCGGTAATTCTGGCTTTGCATGTCAGAAGTCATTCAAGCTCTATGCCAAAGATTAGGGAAAGTAAAATTTGGGCAATTTTGGATCAATAAAAATAATATTATTCAATGTATGCTTTTTTTTGGTTCGTTCATTTTTGAGGTAGTGGTTTTTTTGGAGCTTATTTTGAAAGAGTCATGTTCATTTTTGATGCATTATTTGTCTGATTTGCATTTGTTTGACGCACGGAAGATTTTTTACTCTTAGGCCGTAACATTGGCCTCGGGCAAGTATGTTCTTGTTTTTATTTGCACAATTTAGTGCCCTTAGTGCGGAGTCATTTGCGCTTATTTGACGCAAATAAAAATTTCATGTTGTTTAATAATGGCGCAAAAACAATTTTTATATCACCAAGCATGGGCGTTTATTGATTCCTTGTGCTTTCAATAAGTGACGGCATGTTTTTATTAGTTCGTTGATTTTAATGAGATATTTATTTCATGAAAATTAAAATATTTGGTTGGCATAGCCTTTGCTGAAGGGTAATCAAGCCATGCCAAAATTATTTAGTTTGTAAAATGGTTAAAGAGTTTTTCGGAAAGTAAAAACGACGGCTCAAAAATGTCTGGCAGGTGCGCAAATATTATTACTAATCTCTCTGAGAAATTTCTATGAAAACACACACTAAGCAAAGATTTAATAAAATGCAGTTCGTCTGTGCGGTAGCAAGTACGCTCTGTATCTCAATTCCCGCACTTGTTCATGCTGCACCAACCTTAACCGAGGCGCTGCAACAAGGCAGTAGCGTTAAAGTAAATTTTCGTACGCGTTATGAAGATGTTAGTTGGGATGGTTTTGAAGATTCTGATGCGCTTACCTTAAGATCGCGGCTTACATATCAGTCTGGAGCATGGAACGGTGTTGCAACGACTATTGAAATGGATAACGTAACGGACGTTGATCATAAAGTTGATTATGCGACTTGGCCGAATGATCCCATCAATTCGGGCGCGGTAAAGTATGCACTCATTTCTGATCCGCAGGGCACTGAAGTAAATCAAGCCGTTATCTCTTACACCACATTTAACAACGCGATTAAATATGGACGCCAACGTATTGTATTGGATAACGCGCGCTTTATTGGTAACGTCGGCTGGCGTCAGAACGAGCAAACCTATGATGGCTTAAGTTTTACGAATAAAACAATTCGCTACACCAATATTTATGTGGCGCACATTACTAACGTCAACAGAATTTTTGGAGACGGCGTAGAAATTCAGGGCGATTATCATCAGAACTCGAACTTAGTGAACGTGAGTTACACGGGTTTTGGTGCAGGAAAGCTAACTGGCTACGCGTATTTAATCGACAACACCAATGACGCATTTTTAGTGGGCACTGGAGCTACGGCGAATCAATCGGCTGCACTTTCTAGCGATACTTACGGTATTCGTTGGTCAAGCACCGTTAATCCCGCGTTCATGTACACGCTAGAATATGCTAAACAATCTGGAGCCTATGATAATCCGCTGGATTACAGTGCGTCATATATGTTTGCAGAAGTTAGTACAACCTTGGGGCGTTTTGTTCCCGCACTAGGTTATGAAGTATTAGGGTCAGATAGCGGAACAAAAGGTTTTGCTACGCCGTTCGCAACATTGCATGCATTTAATGGTTGGGCTGATCGGTTTCTTGTAACACCTAAGGAAGGTATTAATGATTTGTACGCAAGTTTGACAGTGAACGTATGGGGCGCGCAGCTCTTGGCCGTTTACCATGATTACAAGGCGAATGAAGAAAACGTTAACGCAAAAAGTAAGAATTTCGGCCAAACGATTGATTACGGTACTGAGTGGAATGTCAGTGCAATGAAGAAATTTGGTGCTGTTGCTTACACGATTAAATATGCGGCGTTTAAAAATGGCAATTGGTACCAAGATGTCGGCGCACAAAAAAATCTACTGTCTGACACCACAAAATTTTGGCTTCAGGCAGATTGGAATTTTTAATAAAGTACAGAATAAAAAAGCCCGCTAGGATGCGGGCTTTTTTATTCTGTGCCACATCAACATTATGGCGCGGCTTGTGCCAGCATAAAATCCCCGCAGATTTTTTGATATTTTTTTGACTGAGCTATTACGGTGGTTCAAAGAAAATTATGCTACGTAAAATTAACAAATGCTGCATCCAATCTGCAGCGCGCTATTTTCACAGAAGAACAAAAAGAGTCACCTTCACCACTGAACAATACCAAATCATTGTCGATTAACATGGCGGCCATAACAAAGATAACGCCCGGCATTTCACCCTTACACTTTCCACCTTTGATTAGTGGACAAGATGTTATTTTTACCGGAAGTAGAGATTTTTTGTCGATTAGTACCGCCCAATGAAAATAGAGACGAACATATCGCGCAACCATCGTTGAAGAATGAATAACCACTAGGTAGTGTTGGTCATTATAAGAAATGGGATTTGTACTTATTGCAATGTGTTCGCTGTGTAAAATTGCGGGTCTACTGAACACAAAATTACGTTCCTGTTTTACAACAGTATTAAACTGTAGCGCAGGCCAATTGGTTGCTCTTAAAAGTACAAAGGGTGAGAAAGAATATAAAACAAACAGCTCGTTCTGATGTTCGAAAAACCCCCAGTTCTTCTCTTTATTATTTAAGGTAAAATCTACTAACACCTGCCCCAAAAGCGTCAGGGTTCTACTTTCGGCGTCAAGTGCTGAAATCATATGCAAGCAATTATCATAGCCACCGTCTTCTCTTAAACAGAGCAGCGTGTGGTTTGAATAAATCCCATTCTTAAATTTGAATAAGCGAAAATCCTCGAATTGTCTTGGATCTATTTCAGTTAGGGTGTCGATGATCGTAACTTTATGGGTGCTGAGAAGGTCGCCGTTGTAATTCATGTGGAAGAGCAACGGGTCGCCCCGGGCGAAGTCATTCGGCAGCGCTTTCCTCCAATGTACGTGCTGACCTTTGGCCACGACAAGTATGCCGCCATCACTCAGCAGCGCGCCGGGGTTAAATACACCGCCGTTAAATTTCATGCATCCTGGGCCAGAAAAGCATTTAGTTTGATCGGTATCGATCAAGCTTGGCGTGAAAAATAAATTTAACGACGTGTAGATAAACTTTAAATTTGCTTTGCGTGCTTCAAGCCAGGGTTTGATCTTTTGGATGGCGCGCATGTTGCGGGTGCTCTAGGGTGTCGTAAAATCCAGAAAATCAGCGGTCAATATAACCGTATCTCAGCAGGTATAGAATAGCCGGGGCGAGCTTAGTTAATAGATGAAGGTACACACTACTTGCGCCATATCCTACGCCGCTGTCGTTGTATTTTAGTAGACAATTCGGTGCTGTCAAAAATCCTGCTTCTGCTTCTGCTTCTGCCGCTACCAGGTCACTGAGCGTAAATTTTATGTAAAAAAAATCCTTGCGGACTAAGCAAGGATTTTTTAGTGAGTAGAAAAAGTGAGTATAAAAATTGATAACGCATGATTAAACTTTCTTACGCGTTACTCAACCTAATTCAATATGTTGCACGGTACCGTCTTCGTTAACCTCGGTCATGTGGCCTTTTGGCTCTTTCAAAAACTGAACGAAAACTAGGGCAACAGCTGCTGTGGCGGCGATAAACATAAAGAAAGTATGTGCATCTACAAAGCTATAAATAGTTAGAAATGTTACTCCACCAACATTGCCATAAGCGCCCGTTAAGCCTGCGATCTGGCCAGTCATGCGGCGTTTAATTAAGGGCACGATCGCAAAAACGGCACCACAACCGGCTTGCACAAACAAAGAACAAATAATAACGGCGGCAAAGGCTAGGATGAGCGGCCAACTCGTATTGATTTGCGACAATAGTAAATAGCCAACGGTTATACCAATCATAATGAGTGTCATGCTGAAGCGCCGACCGAATTTATCGCTGAACCAACCGCCACCGGGCCGCGCCACAAGATTCATGAAGGCAAATGAACCGCCGAGCATGCTGGATTGCGCCATACTTAAACCCGAAAATGTTTCCATAAAAAAAGCGGGCAACACAGAAACGACTGCCAGCTCTGAACCGAAAGTCACGAAGTAGGCCCAATTTAAAATGGCTACTTGTTTGAATTGATATTTATCATGATCGGGCGCACCATTTTTTAGCATCTCTTTATTAACGCGATAAATCTGACTAAATTGAAATACGAAAAGTGCAGTCAGTACACCGTAAAGCATATAAGTTGTAGAGAAGCTTAATAGCTTTAAATTGGTGGGCGAAAGTTTCCACGCAAGCACGGCCAATATCAAATACATAGGGACATTCATGGCGACGTAAAACCAAAAATCTTTTTTACTGCTAACTTCTAATCCGCCAGATTTTTTTGGTTTGAAATAAGTTGAACCTTTGGGCGTGTTGCGGGCAAACGCATAAAATACAAAGCCGTAGGCAATAGAAAACAGGCCGGTAAAACCAATGGCGTAGCGCCAACCATTTTCTCCGCCAAAGACATGTAATGCCAACATGGGTAAAATAAATGCGGCGGCGGCGGCGCCGAAGTTGCCCCAACCACCATAAATACCTTCCGCTAAACCGACTTGACGTGCCGGAAACCATTCTCCCACTAAGCGAATACCAATCACAAATCCCGCTCCAACAAACCCTAATAAGAAGCGAAATAAAGCA
>JAYWHF010000566.1:0-2499 GCA_043777855.1 Gammaproteobacteria bacterium
CTCATATCTCTTGCCGGAGAAAAAGCGACGAGCTTACAGGTAGCTGATCTCTTTTTCTATGCGGGTTGAGTTATGCACTTCGCAGTTGAATCCGCCATAGTTTATTTAATTCGTTGAATAAAATTGGTGAAATTGATTATTGCAATCCAATTGATAGCGTAAATATGATGCGACTTGATGAGCGTGAGTTATCCTGGCTTACGGCTGAACAAATAAATATTTTACTTTTAAAAATGGATAAATTTTCTCTGAATCCCCATGTAAAGCTTTTAACCAAAATAAGTTTGGCAACTGGTGCGCGTTGGGGTGAAGCAGAGGGGATAACATTGTCGCGTGTTACCGACGGTAAGCTAACTTTTACTAAAACAAAGAGTGGTAAAAATCGTTCAATACCGGTTAGTTTTGAATTGTTTAACGAAATTCAAGCACACTTGAAAATACATGGTGGATTTACTCATTCATTGGGTGCATTTCGGCGGGCATTAAAAGCCGCAAATATTGAATTGCCGGCGGGACAATCAGCTCACGTTTTGAGGCATACTTTTGCAAGTCATTTTATGATGAATGGAGGGGATATAATCACTTTACAAAAAATTCTCGGGCATTCATCAATAATAATGACCATGAGATATGCACATTTATCAAAAGAACATTTAGCAGAAGCTGCTAGCAGAAACCCGCTTGTAAGTTGTGGGAATATATAAGCTGAAGCTTGCTGGATATTAGCTCCTGATAATCCAACCTATTATAGGAGGCAAAATGAACCCCCCAATAAATCGAAGTACCTCAAGTGATTACTCTGATCTCTCCCAAGATCACATCGCAGCTGGAATCAATTGGATCTCAGGCATTAGCTCAAGTGAAAAGTGGAACTTAACTATTAAGGAAACTGTTGAATTGCTGGGAGTTATTTCTCCAGAAAAGTACTACGACATTCAGCGAAAAGCCGCTAATGGACTACCACTAAGCCTGGATAGAGACACCTTTGTGCGCATCAGCCTTTTACTAGGCATATGGAGGGCATTGCAGATTATAGTACCTAAAAACCGTGAAGATTTAGCTTATAGCTGGTTTCACCAAGCAAATACCAATCATGTATTTGAAGGAAAATCAATCAAGCAATATTTGTTGGATCGAAAAAGCATAGAGGCTCTGCATGTTGTAAGGCGGTATTTGGATGCAGCATGTATGCAAGCGAAACTCTAAATGCGTAGGCATTCCGTGGACAGTTTTAAAATACTTTACCTCTAAAATTAAAAAACCCTAACATAATCAATATGTTAGGGTTTGTTTTTTGGTGGAGGCGGGGGGAGTTGAACCCCCGTCCGCCAGTACTCCCTCCTCGGCTCTACATGTTTAGGTCCGTTGATTAATTTAACCGGTGTCAGCCCAACAGGCAGGACGATACAAGCGATCCTATTAAGTTTTAGCAGCGCCGCCCTAGGCTTACTTTGCTGCGATCCAGTTCTATATGACGGGCTTTAGCGCGGTACTGGCACCTTGCTCAAGACCGCTAGCAGCAATTAAGCTGCTAGAGCGTAAGAATCGTCGTTTGCGACTATTCAAGTACAGCTTTGGATTAAGGTGATTCGCTGTCATCACCACATGCACCTTGGGCTTTGTTACCAGCGTCGAATCCATATCGCCCCCAGTCGCGATACTTAAGAGCTAAGCGTCGCGAGTAGAGCTATTGTAGGTGGTTAAGTGCAATCAGTCACTCATTAAATGACGGTCACTGTATGGCGGTATCTTACTGCTTGCTAGGCTCTAGCTTTAGCTCAAGACGATTATGAGTTTGAGCAACCATATTCCACGTTTTGGCGCTCAGGGATGGTTTTCGTTCGGGGTAGTTGTCTGGCTCACTCAGGGTGTTAATAATGATCCGGATCGCTTTTTCGGGTTTGCTATCTAGGCCGTTCAGGGCCGTTTCAACTTCATGTTGGTACTGTTCCATCACGCGATCTAACCCGTAGATTTCGTTACTGGTAATGCAATTGCCCATATTGAGGTTTTCGTTGGCGATTTGTGCTTGGCCGAAGTTGTCGATCACCAAACAGAAGTTGCCGACGTAAATATTGATCCAAGCGCTGCCCCGGTAACCTTTTGCGATGATTCGATTGAGTAATTCATATAAACGAATAACGGATTTAGAATCTATGCTGTTTTGATTGAACGGCAGTTGCGCGGTTTGGTTAAACGCCCATGCAAGCTCTGTCAGGTAAGCGGAATCGGCGCGCTTGGGTGTTTCTGCGATATTTTGTGGCGCTGCAGTAGTTTTTAGGTTTGGGGTTTCAGCAGCTTTTTGTGTGGCTATCAGCGCTAACTGCTCGCTAAATTTTTGTTGCTGACTTTGTCCTTCCGTGAGCGCGTCGCTCATTTTGACGAGATAAAAAGCAATAATCCCTAAGGCGACGATAATGACTATTTTGCTGAATGTCGATCCACCGGTGGCGCCAGAACCTGCAGCTTGGTTTGCCGAGGAGGGCGTTACCTCAGGCT
>JAYWHF010000567.1:0-2497 GCA_043777855.1 Gammaproteobacteria bacterium
ATCTCATATCTCTTGCCGGAGAAAAAGCGACGAGCTTACAGGTAGCTGATCTCTTTTTCTATGCGGGTTGAGTTATGCACTTCGCAGTTGAATCCGCCACATGTAAATTGCGCTGCAAAACATGTTATATATTCGAAGTTTTTATCGACAAAAAATCCGAACAACTTTTTGTTCGGATTTTTTGTTTATTGCAGGATAAAAGATGAAAAGGTTGCTTTCAAAAAAATCTGGTTATAGATACTTAGCTATACAGATTGCTACAACTCAAACCTCATCCCCGCACTGGCAATAAAACTATCGTACTGATTATTTCCTAAAAGGGTTTGAAAATTGATAAACGCCTGGGTGCCGTTTTTAAACACAAAAACGCTACCGACCCAAATTACGCCAAACTACTCATCTCAATAATGAATTCATGGAAACTTATATGAATATTCGTTTTATTCTCACGCTCACATTAATGATTTTTACTTTAGGTTGCGAAGCCAAAACAAAGAACATAGCTCCAGAGCAAAACAGTAGCCTAACGACCAAAAGCAGTCTCAATGTCGAAAGTACTTCTAACACTTTTTCGGCCGCGCTCACAAATAAAGATATAAGTGCATTTCTCACCATTGCAGACCCACATGGAATTTACCTTGTTCGATTGTTTACCTCTGGAAACCTTGGCGGGCGAGGATCATCACTCAGTGAGCTGCAGGCCATCGTTAAGATTGACAAGGCGTTAGCATTTCCGATAAAAAAACAAACACCTTTTGATCTGCCAGGGCTCTTTATTAATCTACCGATAAAATCTTTTAAAGCATTGCCTAGCCGTAAGTTATTGCCCGAAATTGACAACACTCATTATGATCAATGGGCGCCCATTCTGAAAAAAAGCTTGAGTGGCGCACCAGAAGCGGTGACGGGTGATCCCATAATATTATCGTCCGGCTCTTCCAAATATTGGGTGTATGCAGAGGCACAAATTATTGATGATATGTTGGTGGGTGGCTTTGCCGTTTTTGAAAATCAAAATGGTAAGCTGATGCTTGTTGCCGTTATTGAGCTTTTATAATTTTCTAACGCATTTCAGTTTTTTACTTTAAGGATCTAAAATGCTCTATTTGAGAAAATCATTTACAACATTATTTATTGTGTTCATTTCATTCGTGAATGCACAAGCCGAAACAATTCACTTCGAACCCGGCATTTATGAAAACCTGTTATTAGCCGTCAGTAAAAATGGCGTAATCACCGGCTATACTATCGTGAAGAGCAAGGTGAGGGCGTTACCAAAACGTGTGAGTTTTTTCTTCAGGGTGAGGCTAAAGAGGGAGTGGCAAATATTATCACCTGGGGAGACAAACCCTTTGCTGGCGTAATCAAAGCAGGCTCAACTGAAATTAATTTAAAAATTGAGAAAGGGCGTAATCACCTAGGTTGCGGCTTAGTATTAATGCCTGAAATAGCGAACGGGTTAAGTTTTGATTTGATAACCAAAGCACCTTGGAGTGAATTGCGAACGATTGCCAATGCAAAATCTTATTTCTACTCCGAACCAAATTCCGCTAAGCGCCAGAAATCATATCTTGTGAAAGGCGATGTAGTGGCAGTGGTCGCGAGCCAAGGCGAATGGCTACAAATTGAATATTATTCCCGTAATACAAAAATATCGCGTCGGTGGATTTGCAGCCAAGATACGACGACCTTACAACCTATGCATTAGTATTGTTGCTGGCGACAAAACTCCTTGCTGTAAATTGCGCTGCAAAACACGTTATATATTCGAAGTTTTTATCGACAAAAAATCCGAACAACTTTTTGTTCGGATTTTTGTTTATTGCAAGATAAAAGATGAAAAGCTTGCTTTCAAAAAAAATCTGGTTATAGATACTTAGCTATACAGATTTCTACAACTCAAACCTCATTCCCGCACTTGCAATAAAACTATCGTATTGATTATTTCCTACAAGGGTTTGAAAATTGATAAACGCCTGGGTGCCATTTTTAAATACAAAAACGCTACCAGCGCTGAGTTCAAAAAAGTTGGTATCGAGTGCATCTGTCTGGTAAGCGAATCTTGTTGCTTTGCTATCTTCGGTAAAACTCACCTTGATATTTCGCGCGTCGCTTTCGAATTCATAACGCCAGCTTGCCGAAAATTGCGGGATAAATGCGCCGTAGCTGGTGCCAACAGCGAAATTGCTCTGAAAGCCAAGAGTACTTTGCAGGGATTTCTTTGCATCATTATGAAAACGTAGTTCCAGCCCGGAGCTTCCTTGTTCACTGTAAGTGTCATAGGCGCTATTGCTCCAGTCCACGCCAATTTGTGGTGAAAAACGTAAACGGCCAACATTAAACTCATATGCAGCGCGTGCGTTTAAACCCAGTTGACTGTAATTGTAATCCGCGAGTGGCTTACCATTGGTTGCAAAAATAGACACGTTATTAAAAAGATCAGTGAAGCTCGCTATACGTTGCCGTTTTGCTGCTACATCGTCATACGCGGCAGCTA
>JAYWHF010000568.1:0-2493 GCA_043777855.1 Gammaproteobacteria bacterium
GGCCGTTGCTGGTTTCACCGTCCCTTGCGGCCACTATCGGTCTGGAAGAGGCCTGCATGCTCGCACTCTTGAGCGATATCGCGGCCTATCGTCCCGTGTTAATGGTCAAAAATAGGCATTGGCTGGACGTTGACGAAATCATGGTCAGCCGCGCCATGCCGTTTTGGACGGAATACGATGTTCAGCGGATCTGCAAAAGCTTGTGTGATAAAGGTATTATCTTTCTGGATTCTGCCCCTTACGTGGAAAGTCGGCGTTTGATTATTGCGTTTAATGACGTTCAGCCTGACGCCGCAGAGGATGTTAGCCTCTTGCCGATCCTCAGCGTCGGTGGTGGTGCGAACTTGATTTCGCCGAGCTGGCAACCTGATAGCGAGCTATTGAAAAAAATCTCCGAATACAATATCCCTCAAGATTTTATGCGCAACGCAATTCCGGAATTTGTCACCTATTGGCGTGAGCGCGGCGAGGTCAGCCATTCTTGGGGCGCAAAGTTTTTAAAAGATTTAATTCACAAGTGGCGCAATCATGAAACTCAAACGGCGAAGCCACAACGCAGCATTGAAACCGATTTTATAAAACGCGATCAAGAAATTGCAATGCACAGTGATTGGCGGCCCAGTCAAGACGCACTCGAAGTTTTGGTAAAACATGCCAGTATTAGTCTTGCTTTTGTGGAAGATGCAATTCCCGAATTTATTCTTTATTGGCAGGAGCGTGGTGAAGTGGGGCGCACATGGAACAGTAAGTTTATTCAACACGTGAAACGCCAGTGGATACGGTTTAGCTCGGCGCTTGAGCATGATACGGAGCCGCGCCGCATTCCGGAAAACTGGCAGCCGAGCAACGATTTGTTTGATGTTTTGCGGCTTGCCAATATCGATATGGAATTTGCTAAGCATCAGGTCGCTGAGTTTTTATTGTTCTGGCGCGATAGCAATCAAGTTTATGCGTCGTGGAATACAAAATTTCTACAGCACGTAAAGTTCCACTGGGCTAAGCAGCATTCCCTAGCGCTTTCTACATCGTTAACATCAACATCGCCACAAGGTAATCGCCATGCAGGACAGCAACTCGCTAATCCAAAAGGTCGCACAAGAGATAGCAGCCTCGCAGAACAACTCAATGACAGAAGCTGGTCCAGCTGAATCTAAAACCCATAATGCTGCAAGCACTGACCATGTTGATGCAATCAATCAAGTGTTCGCCTTATTTAGAATTAATTACCACAATCAGTATTACGCGGGCTTTCAGGACGTGGAATTATTGAATCAAGCGAAGCGGCTATGGTTAGGTTCCCTCAGTCACTTTTCGCCTGATACGATTTTACGGGGGGCAAAAAAAGTTATTGAACAATCGGAATATTTGCCCACGCTAAATCGTATGATTCGCGCTTGCCAAGGCGACCCTGATAAGTATGGTTTGGTCGATGCGCACACGGCCTATGTTGAAGCCTGCCGAGCACCTAGCCCTAAAGCGAATTATGCGTGGAGCCATGCGGCTGTCTATCACGCCGGCTGTGCAAGTGATTGGTATTTTTTGGCAAACAATAGTGAAAAAAATACTTTCCCCTTGTTTGAACGCCATTATGTAAAGCTGTGTGAGCGCGTTATCGCGGGTGAAAAATTACCGCCGCCGCGAACTCTGGCACTGCCCGAGGTTATCGAAAAACCGCTGAGTAAAGAAGAAAATCTACAACGCATGGACGCTATGCGGAAGCGGCTGGACGTGTAGTTTGGTTGACATACTAGTGGAGCACAAATAAAGAATACTGTTCATTTTAAAACCGTATGAGGCATGGATGCCGATTCGAGCCTACAGGGAAGTATTTACGGCGTGTTTTAAAGTGAACAGTATTCTTTACAGGTGACTAGTTAGCATAGCCTAGTTATTTCATTTCTCTTTTGTTCGGAATTTTTAGGAACGTGATGCAAAAAAATATTTCGCAATGGTTGTTAGGATTAGTATTAGTCGTTTATCCAATACTTTGTACGGGTACAGCGCTGATTGCGGGTTTAGGGAGGTACTGTGGCCGAGGCTCAGTTTATATATCTGAGTTGCGAACCTTTATTCATGCGAATAACTTAGAGTGAATAATTTTTTTCAGCTCGGTTTAGCGTTCTATGGCGTTATGCTGTGTACGCAGGAGATTGCTAGTCTCTAGAAAAGTTTGTTGAATTAAATAAGCGTCGCCGCTGGCGCGGTGGCGTTCAATGTTCAGTTTATATTGCAGCTGAATTTTCGTTGCATCCCATAATAGTAGCTGCTCTTCCGTTGCAATATTTTCGATAGGGCTTAAGTGAAAGCTTTGTCTTAAGCGCGCGGCAAAAAATAAATTAGTGAGCCACGGGCTGTCGTAAGTCCATGCATCACTGTATGCGATGGTTTCCTGCAAAAAACTGTTAAGCTCTTCGCAAACTTGACGTGTTGTTTTCCCGCGAGTTTCAATGGTTTCTCGAGAAATGCCATGAATTTTTTCGGCATCGTCACACC
>JAYWHF010000569.1:0-2493 GCA_043777855.1 Gammaproteobacteria bacterium
ATGGTGATGCCTAAATCAGCGGCACGCTTGGCGACTAAGTTGCTAGTGCGGCCAGTGATAATGCCGACTTTCACACCGCTTTTCTGTAGCATTTTAATGCCGTGCCCATCGAGTGTACTGAAGCTTTTGAATTCATCGCCTTGGTTATTGAAATAGAGGCGGCCATCGGTCATCACACCATCGACGTCCAGAAGCAACAGCTTAATGGCCTTGGCGCGGGCTTTAAATTCGGGGGAAATGTTCACGCTGTAGTCTCGGTAAAAGGGGTCAAAAGTCTCGGTAAAGGCGGTCAAACGACGCCGGCGCGCAAAAGGTCGTGCATATGAAGGACACCGACAGGGCATTGTTGTTCATTTCGCACGATCAAAGCCGTAATTTTTAAATCTTCCATTATTTTTAATGCCTCTGCCGCCAGCGCTTTATCGCTTACGGTTTTTGGGGTGCGATTCATTAAGTCGCGAATGGCGGCTGTGTTGAGATCGATACCCTTGTCGATAGTTCGGCGCAAATCACCGTCCGTATAAATGCCCAGTAGTTGATCCTTGTCGTCCACGATGGTGGTGAGCCCAAACCCTTTTTCAGTCATGGTAATTAAGGCTTGATGGAGGCTGGCATTAGCGGATACGCGCGGGATTCGATCGCCGGTGTGCATCAGGTCAATGACACGTAGCAGCAGCTTGCGCCCTAGGGCTCCGCCAGGATGCGAGAAAGCGAAGTCTTCCGCGGTAAAGCCCCGCGCTTCCAGTAGCGCTATGGCTAAGGCGTCACCCATCACCAAGGTTGCCGTGGTGCTGGCCGTAGGCGCTAAGTCTAAGGGGCAGGCCTCAATTTCAACCGCAACGTTAATATGTGCCTCACTGACTTCTGCCAGTGTGGAATTGGGGTTGCCGGTCATGCTGATAATTTTTATGCCGGAACGCTTAAACAGTGGCAGTAAGGTAAGAATCTCGTTAGATGTACCTGAGTAAGACAGTGCGAGCACCACGTCTTGCGGCGTAATCATTCCCATATCGCCATGACTGGCCTCGGCCGGATGAACAAAAAAAGCCGGTGTACCGGTGCTGGCAAGTGTGGCGGCGATTTTCTTCCCAACATGTCCTGACTTCCCCATTCCTGTAACAATGATTCGGCCCGAGCAGTTTAGGATGAGTTGGCAAGCTTTGTTGAACTCGCTATCTATGCGTTGGCTGAGCGCGTTCACGGCGGCGGACTCTATCCGAATAGTACGCAGGCCAGAGCTGATAAAATCAAAATGGGGCATGGGTATGAATGTCTCAAATGCGTTTGGAAAAAGCTGGCGGCATTATAACGGTAATGGGCCGCATTTATCGCTAGTGCGATTTTAGAATTCTGTTTAGAAGAGACTTTGTGAAACTGCTATGATGGCGCCGCGCTGATGGTGGATGATATCAACAGCACTTTTTTGCGACCCTAAGGTCTAGTCTGCGGTGCTATGGTTGGTGCCGATGGTAATGATGGATCCCCATTAATGTTAGGAAGGTAGACGAATGAAAGAATTAGCACGAGCAGCACAAAAAATTTCCCTTGTGGTTTTAATGTTCGCGTCAGCGGCCACGTTGACACTCACCCCAAGCGCCTTCGCTGTTGCGCCGGCGACTGCAGCGGCTGTTGCCGCGCAGGAAAAAACGCCCCATCAAATTATTGAGCAGGCAACTAAAGAGCTGTTCGCGAGCGTTAAAAAACACAATGCCGCGGTAAAAAAGTCAGACGAATACTATGCTGATATTACGAAAACCTTAGATGCGGTGGTGGATTTTCCATTTATCGCCAAAGCGGTCATGCGCAAATCTGGCAAGACGGCAACGCCTGAGCAAATCGAAAAATTTACGGCTGTTTTCAAGAGCGGTTTAGTAAAGACTTACGCTAAAGGCATTGCCAATTATGCAGATAGCGGTGTTAAAACCTTACCGTCCAGCGCTGAGGCGGGTGCTCGGCGCTTAAGCGTTGATCAAGATGTGAGTGAGAAAAATAACGTTCATCGCCTTTCTTATACGATGGCGCAAAACAAAGCCGCGGAATGGAAGTTGATTAATGTTGTGTTAAACGGCGTTAACCTTGGCGATTCTTTTACAAGTCAGTTCGATCAGGCGATGATTAAGCAGGCGAACGATATTGATAAGGTCATTGAAACTTGGTTATCTAGCAACTAGCTCACCCTTAGTCATGCCGTTCGAGGCCCTGATAGAAATGTTGGGGCTTTTTTTGTGACTGGATTTTTGCGCATCAAGGCCTCTTTCTGATGTGAATCGAGGCGCATTCCGGTAGTATCCTCAATCGTATTTATAGTCTTTTATTTATCGGCTCTAAGTTATGGTTCCTTATTTATTTATAGCCCCTTATTTATAGCCCCTTATCTATATCGTCTTCCCACAGTAAATTCCCAACGAGTTGTTTATGCAAGCAGAGCAAATAAAAGCACACATTGAAGGACAAATCCCCGACACTCAGGTTCAAGTCGGTATGAATGGCAAT
>JAYWHF010000570.1:0-19173 GCA_043777855.1 Gammaproteobacteria bacterium
CCGGTTTTATTGATACGATCCTGATAGAGGTTTCGCAAATTTTCATTTGTATCAAACAGTACAATAGAATCCAGACTATTCTGTTGCATACTGGCAACATCTAGCGGCGTTTTTTCCCATAGGGTTGAATAATACAATTTGGCAAAACCATCAGCATCGCCATGCTGTGCGGGTTTCTCGTGAACATCAGTCAGTGGTACACCCACTGAATCGCGAACTTTCACCAAAACTTTTCCATCTTCACCCAGGATAAACACATTCATCTTGGATACTTTAGAATTTTCCTTTTTATTATCTGGCGAGGCTACGATATAACTAAAACAGTTTTCTGTCAGAGGATGAAGAATTTCTACCTCACCCAACGAGTAAGGAACAAACATTTCCCCTGAAGTGCCCGCCAAACGCGCTGCCATAGCGGCCTGGAAAGAACCATCAACAAGCGAAGGATGAAGGATGAAATCATGGAAATCGCCACTGCGGAATTCGGGTATTTTTAACACACCAAACATTTCATCTTCATTTTTGAAGACTTCCTGAAGCACTTGAAAGCTCGGCCCTAAATCCAGACCCAATGATTTAAAGAGAGGATAAGCATCTTTCCCATCAATCACTTTTTCGCATCTTGCACGAATGCTGGCGATATCAATATATTCCGGTTCAGCTTCCATTTCTTGTGGCGTTGCAAAGAACAGCTTTCCTTGTGAGTAAAGTTGTTTCCTGCCATTCTCGCCTTCACTATAAACTTCAAACTGAACCAAATCACCATTGGGTTTTAGTTCTATGTAGGCTTCCGTAGGAATGGAATCTTTAACCGTCAGCGGGCTAACCCAAAGAATATTTTTAATTTTTTGTACTTTTCTTCCTACTGCCATTTCACCGGCTTTTCGCGCCAAATCCAAATAAGCAACACCGGGCAAGGTAGGAATATCAGAAACCAGGTGATCGTAAATAAAAAACTCTTTTTCGTTAAACGTCTTCTTAAAAATCTGACGTTCAAACGTTGATTCATTGGAATCAATTAGTGGATGCATGGCTGTTTTTGACTGCAAAGACACGCCAATCGATTTCACTTTATCAAAGACCCAATGGCGTTTATCCGCAAAAGGGTAAGTGGGTAGAGAAATTCTTTTTCTGCTGCCTTGTGCCTGGAAGCCCTGCCAATCACTTAGCAGCCCATCAGTCCATAATTGTGCCAGTTTATGTGGATCACGGCGTTGCGATAGTAAATTAATAAACTCTTCTTTTTCCTTGCGATTTAATAATTTAGTAATTCCATCAGAATTTTTTACATTCCCGATAAGAATATTGTCTTCTTTTTTACCGTCGATGAAACGGCTTAACATATCAGCCAACGCATCTTTAGTTTTTGCAATAAACGCTACACGGCAGTCAAAAGATTTTCTACCAATCTGCAATGTGTAGGCAAGATTATTCAAGTTTTGTTGCGCGGCAGCGATATCTTGAGTGAAGTCTTGTTGGAGATACTTTCTTAAATTGATTGCAGAGTCGCGCAGCTGATCTTCATTTCTCGCAGAAAGTGGGAAAATCTGTTCTGTAGGTTGCAATGCGTCCTGGTTCAGCAGTTCGGTTACGGGTTCGTAACTTTCTAGAATCACATGAGCGTTGGAGCCACCGGCACCAAAAGAACTTATTCCAGCGCGTAACGGATAAGTTACGCCGTCCACCTCTTTGGCTTTCCACTCTTCAAGAATTTGTTCAACATAAAACGGAGAATTTTTAAAATCAATAAACTCATTGAGTTCGGCAGAATGTAAGGAAGGTACGAGTTGGCGATGTTTCATTTGTAAAAGTATTTTACAAACACTCACAACTCCTGCTGCTGCCTCCAGGTGACCAATATTGGTTTTTATTGAACCTATAGGACAGGTTTGATTTTTGACGTTGTAGGCTTCAAACGCATTAGTCAAGCCGGTAATTTCAATTGGATCACCCAATTCAGTACCAGTACCGTGGGCCTCAATATAACCAATGCTGCGTGCGTCGATATTGGCTTTGGTGAGCGCGGATAAAATCAAATCCGTTTGTACTTTTGGATTGGGAACGGAGAAGCCGCTGGTTCTTCCGCCATGATTTATCGCAACACTTTTAATCACACCATGAATGTTATCGCCATCCTGAATTGCTTGCTCGAGCGGTTTGAGAAAAATGGCACCAACGCCCTCTCCCGCCACATAGCCATTAGCACCTTTACCAAAGCTACGGCACACACCATCTTTTGACAAAGCGCCACCGGCCACACTCATTTCTTGTTTGCTTTGATGCAAATCCAGATTGACGCCACCGACAATTGCACTGGAGCACTCTTCGTTTTGAATGGCTTCGCACGCAAGATACATTGCCGTCAAACTCGCTGAACAGGCCGTATCTACAGTTAAACTGGGGCCCGTCAAATTCAAACTATAAGAGACACGGTTAGCAATGCTCCACAAAAAAGAGTTGGTGTAAATTCTATTTCCCGCAAGCCGCTCTTCTGAACCTATGGTTTGATACATTGCCCACACGGCACCGACAAAAACACCTATATTTCGCGGAACATTTTCCTTCGCTAATGTTTCTGGATAGTAACCCGCATCTTCAATAGCTTCCCAAGCCACTTCAAGGAAATGCCTTTCTTGTGGATCAATTGTTTCCGCTTCTCTGGGTGATATGTTGAAAAACAACGAGTCAAATTTATCAACATCGTCAATAAATCCACCGCGATATTTCTCACCAAACTCATTCTGCCGCCGCTTTTCAAAACGATTATCGGGAATGGTTTCCAGGCAATCCCTACCCTGAATTAAATTTTGCCACATTTCATTCAAATTTTTTGCTTTAGGATAACGGCCTGCCATACCTACAATGGCGATATCTCCAGAAACATTTTTTCGAATGCTACCCTGTGTTACCTCCTGTGATATATCGACGGTGGTGGCAAGTTTTAGGTTCGCGTTATTTGTTGCAGTAACAGGTTCAATAGCAGCGAAAACTTTATTAGAACTAACGAGTGTTGGCTTCGAAGTTAAGGTTGCAACAGGGATTAACGGGATATTTTTGAGGTCACTTTTAGCAACAAGATTACCTGAAGCATTGTGATATTTTATTAATGTGTAGTTGGCATATACATCACCAAATGATTCAGATGCATTCCCGGAAAAAGTAATTTCAGGAATATTTTTCTTATTATTAAAGAGATGAACAAGCCTATCGATCATGCCGTTAATTTGGTCTTGTTTCAAACCGACGGGAATAGCTAAACGTACCAGATCATTGACCGTAGTATTTTTTTGCATTCCTACACTATGCGCGCCGCCACGAATTCCGGTATTGAGATACACCCAAGCCAGGAATGAAGCCACCGGAAACGCAAAACCATTAAATTCTGGAATTTGTTTCACATCAATTAATAGGCAATGCCCACCCGCCGGATGAACCACGGGGACTTTTTGCGACTTTAATGCGTGCCAAATCTGACGTACACCTTCCATTCTGCGCAATACACTGGTTTCAATTTGTTTGCGATTTTGCAGAGAAAGCGCGATAAGCTTTTTATCAATAACATCAAGGCCACTGCCCTGATCCTGAACCAGATCTTGAAGTTTACGGAAAAGGCTCTCGTCGTTAGTGGCAATCAAACCGCCTTTATTCACACAAAAATCTTTGGCAAGACTGCCTATAACAATATCCGCATACGAAAAAATTTCCTGGGCTACAGCCCAAATGGTTTTACCGGCATAATCTTTTTCATGCTCAATGATCAGCTGAGCATTTTCCAGAATGCGAGTACCGTCGATAACCAGAGGAATGGAATGTTGACTTAATAAGCTTTTAACTTGCTTTAAATGGCGTATCGATACGGGGTGGCCACCAGCGGCATTGTCACTGACTTCAATGCAAACAAATGCTATATCACTGGCATATTGGGCGACCTGCTCTTGTAAGGAATTCCAAGCGAAATTACCTTTGTATAACTCATCCGAATCAAGACGAAAAACATCCGGGTGGGGCAGCTCACGCGGAGTGAACCCTTTATCAATTTGATGGAAAATACAGGTAGGAAATAGCAAATTTTGCAGCACTACGCCTTTTTTAGGCATCGCGTTACACAGTAAGTTTTCAGCGGCGCGACCAGAAACAGTCAGCAAAAAATGATTGAAAGGGAAGATTGCTTTAAGGCTTTCATTAACGTTCACAGGTTGCTGTAACTGCGTACGCAAATGCCCCATTTGTTTCTCTATGGCAGGCATTTTAAGCTGTGCCCAGGAATCGGTTTTTAAATCAAATTCAACATGCTCTTGAGGAATATTGAGAGGATTGAAACCAAAATTGGATAGAGCAAGAGATCGCCATTCTCCTTCTATCACCAGACTTACATTCGTCGGCTCTGCTATTGTTTCAACCGATTGCTGTTTTATTTCTTTTGCTGCGTCATCTTTTGTTGATTTGTCGCTTGCTGGCTCAGCTTGTCCTGGCGTTGCGATTTGATTCAACTGTAGCTGGGGATATTGATTTTCTTCATCCGACGTTTGCATTTTCGCTGGGTCTGCAATCATCATTATTAGGTCAATAACACTATCCGGGTTACCGCTTCCTACGGCACGACACAGGAAAATACTTTCATTTTCAGGGCGAAATTTATTTTTAAACTGTAGATTGCCTTCGTCGTTAAAAATATTTTGCTTGCGCAAATCATCTAAAATTTGCTCTATTTCAGGGTCCGCATTGCTAGACTCGCTAAGCTTACAACCGTAGGTGCCACCCATACTGAGCATGTTGCATCCTTCCGCAACTAAAAGCGCAACAATCCTAACAATCGCAAATTCTAATCCGCCTAAAGGCATATCCAACGAGTAGAATTCCAGATCCATTAAGTAGCCATTCTGTTCTGCCGACATGGCGGAAATTAGAATAACATTCTGCAAAACATCGCCTATATAGGTTAAAAATATACGATGCTCGCGGCTTAAAGTGCCCGCCAATATTTCTTCTCTAACAATATAAATTAACGGATTCACCATGGTTCTGGTAGTACACCATTGATCCATAATCTTGACGATACCTTGCGCAATTTCAGGACTGGAACCACAAATATATTCTTCAGTTCGACATTCACCTTCCTTTTCAAATTTGGAAACCTGATAACGCAAGCGGCGCATGGCGCCACCTTCAAGTGTAAATTCTTTTATATTTAATATGCGTTGCATCACGCCAAAGGGTGTTGCAGAAAACGGAGTCTCGCCAACAAATTCCAGTTGATCGCTCGCAAAAATATTAAGTTGCAAATTATGACTGACGCAGTGCTGATACATTTCCTTTGCCAACGCTGGAAAATAGTCTTTGGGACCTGTATAGCCATAGGCCAATATGATATTTTTACTGCGGCTATAGTTGAAGTAACCACGCCGCTCACTGCCAATGAAAATATTCGGTGCAATATTCCGGGTACCCCGCGACACAGACGACTCATTTTTATATTCCGCGAAGAGATTTTTAACGAGCAAATCTATCTCGGGGTAGGCAGGAGTGTCTTTTTCCAGGATTAAAATAGGTGTTTTTTGCGCCGAAACACTGATTGCCGCCGCGGGTAATACAGCCTGCGTTGGCGCAATCGGCGCGTCAGGTATCGCAACGGATTTTAGATTCCCGTCAGCAAAATGAGTTGCAGAATGCGAACGGTTTAATTCCGATTCAAACTTTTTAACAAGAGTGTCTTGATGTTTCTTACCAAAATAAATAGCCAAATCATGGATATTAAAATTTTCAAAGAGTAGCGTTTTCGGCAAGTTACCAAAGTCTGCCTCTAGTCTTTTGACTATTTTTAAGACATAAAAAGAATCAATTCCCAATTCCCCAAAGGGTGCAAATGAATCAAAATCCGCACTCAAGGTTTTCGAAAACTCAGATATAACAGTCTTAAGGTAAGACTCGGTTAACTCTAGCAATAGGGCTTGATCAATCATTTTGGTTCACTTGACTGTAGAAATAGAAATGAATAGGAGTAGAGATAGGAATAGATAGCAATTAAATCAATCGCCCGTTTTGACGACAGCGAGCCTATTTTGGAAAAGAACTAGCAAAAAATAGTCAAAGGCAAGCGCCGTAACCGATTCCTCGTGTTGACGCTGAATAATACTGAAATAAAGGGGTTACTCTGACCTAGAGATACTCTAGGAAAACGTTATGCTTTGATGAGGCGCAGACACGCTACCGCCCTACAATTTCTTGCATAACATAAAAATGTGAGTCAACTTGGCGCCAAAAATAACCGCAGCAGTCAAAACTGACCGCACAGTACAAACAAAAAATTAGAAAGTACTACAAGAATGATATTTAACTTTTTTCCATATGCACCGAGAGTAACTCGGAGCACTTTGCCGAAACGTGGCGCAAAAAATCCTTTCGCGCCAATAGTATCGGAGAACTAATACTATTGTAAAGTGCAAATTACCATTGACATAGCAATAGGTTCATGGGCGCTTCTACTATTAGTAGTACACGCACTATTGTTGAGCGAGCCTAGATAAATGGCAAAAATATACGTGCAAAAAATAAAACCTTCCTACAACCAGAGACAGGTAAAACTAATTTTTTTCCAGTAACTGCTTACCATAACTCGACGTTAAGCTCGGCGCCGAAACTCTTTAATAATTCCTTAAAAATGCCGATTTTTGCTTCAGATTCTATTTTTTTATTACAGACCAGTTTTTAAAAGAAATACCTGACAATAAGCCAACAAAAGGAATTGACGTGCAAACATTTTTTGTAATAATCTTCGGGCACGCTTTTGTAACAGTCTCGTAACCTTAAGTAGATTATAATTCGTCCGATCGAAATGGCGTCAAATGCATTCAACACAATTGATTTTTTTGTATCTCTAATTAAACGTGGATTGAGACTGAAATGAACAGATGGTTTCTACTCTATTGCAAGCCCAAGCAGGAAATGAGAGCCGAAGAGAATTTGACGCGTCAGGGCTTTGCTGTTTTTAGACCTACGGTCAACGTCATCACCTCAAAAATTGGCAGTAAAAGTAGTGTAACTAGCGAATCTTTGTTTCCTAGGTATTTATTTCTTGAGGTTAATCCAGACATTAAATACATTGCACCCGTCTCATCAACGTTCGGCGTTTCAAAATTTGTTAAATTTGGCGACAGATACGCTATTGCAACAGAAAATTTAATAGCCGAAATAAAATATTACATGCAAAGGCAAAGCGCTTTAGTTGAGAGCAATGTTTCAATCAAAACAGGCGACGAGATTTATGTCGATGGCCATGGATTTGATCAGGTAAGCGCCATCTACTGCAACCCATCTGGGAATATGCGCGCACTGATTTTGATGAATATTTTAGGGAAGGAAACAAAAATACAGGTGCCATTAACCTGCATCTCAAAAAGCAATACAACAATAAATGTTACGGGGAAAAATAACGCACCAAAAATTATCAGCCTATCCGGTGCGCTGATATAGCTTTAAATCCATTTAATATTTTCAGCTAACAACTACCTTCACTATGTTGGAGATATATGCGCCTACCGAGCAAAGAACGTAGTATTCGCCTACACCGTTAAAGTGGATGTGATCCATAACGTCAATATTAAAGAAAGCTGAACAACCATCCTTCTCGTGATACACATCGTCATCAAACACTACCACATCTTTAAATGGTGTGACCGTTTGATAATTACCTGCTCGCGAAACCACAAGAACCAAATGTTTTAATGTTTGCGTAGCATGCGTCGGCACGCCGATCTGTTCATACTGCACGCGAAATTTTCCATGCACCACAATTTTTTGCGCGTGATGCGGATGCAAACTCGATTCAATTCCAATGCCAAAATCCTTGCCCTCTGAAAATGCGGACCCATGATTAACTACCATAGCATAGAGCTCTGCAATATTTATTTGCCCAGATAAAAAACGTCTCTGGATAACTTCATCTGAGTTATTAAAGAACACTCAACTTATTTAACGATTATTTTTATTCAATGATTGTTTTTACACTGATTGCGTTGGATTTAAAATCGCCTAAGGTTGCATAAACTGTATAAATGGCCGCTTCAATAGGCAAGCCTAAATCATGCACAAGATCGATATTAAAGTGACTCGTCAATAGTGCATTAAGATCAGCTTCTGTTATCAGTATGTCTTGTGGTTCAAAACCCAAAATAGCCTCTGAGTCTGGTTTCGGCATTTTTCCACTGTAAGTTTGCGCCGTTTTTTCGTTCACGGCAACGATTAATACTTCGCCACCCACGTCTCCCTTCAAATTCAATGTGGCGAACTTCACGCGGGCGAGTCCCGCTATCATCAATCGCAAGGGCCCACTTCGGATACCTGACGGGCTGGGAACAAATTCTTCTAAAGAAAAACTTTTAGGCCAACTAACCTCACTAGGGCCATTTATAACTAATCCAGTAAAAGTGCTAAAGTAGCGATCCAATAACAACGGCGAACATTCATTTTCTTGAGACCCGCTGGATATGGATGTAAAGCTGCAACTTTCCGGAATTTTGTATAATTTTTCAGACATGGCGTGATCCTTTCGATCAAATGCAGTTGTTGAGCAAGCGCTCACGAAAAAGCTGATGCTTACGAAAATAAATAGGCGATGTAAACTCATAATTTTTCTGTTCAGCCAAATCAAAAAAGTAAATCTAACTTTTTTGCAATAGGTTTACATTCATCCCAATACTCTTTGAGCGCTTGTGCGGTTGCTGTTCCATTTGCACCAAACATTACGCAACCTAAAGTGCCTGACCGCCCTACTACCGTCTGTGCGATTTAATAGATAATTTTCGTTTCTATTACATTAGACTTGATATCGAGCGCTGTCGCATAAACAATATAGCCTGCCGTTTCTTTGGGGAACTCAGGAAAAAAATGCAGCACATCGATATTAAAATACATTCTAATCGTATATTCCTCAACAAGTGTTCCCGTAGATTGAGGAAGTGAACTCTGATCTTGTTTTATCGGTTCCTTATCAGGAACCAGATTAAAACTGAAGGTTTCACTAGTCTCTTTATTTACAAAAACAAGAACAGTATTCTCCGTTAATTTTCCTCCACTCTTTTCATCCACCCTTGAAGATACTTGGAAGGCACCAAAAAAAGGAATTCGCTCTTTTTCAGATATATTTATTTTCAACGGCATAATTATTTTCAAGCCCCTAAAATCACGCGGTAGTGATGGACTGTAACTACTTTTAGCATATGTAGGCAATCTTATATTGGTAAAGTCATGTTGTTCCATTGAATATCCTCGTTGGTTGAATACAATTAACGTCAGTGTAAAAATTAAAATCCGGCAAAAAAATCTACAGTAGTACTTCATCGTTAAATTTATCCCCACTTACGAGTTTCCATACTGTCTTTATACAGCTTTGCTTCTCGAACAAATTCTTTGCACGTAGCGCAGTAAGTATAGTGCTCACTCGAATATGCAAACATTACACAAGTACCACCAGTATAGGTACCACTAAAGGTTCCACCTTGAGCGGCAGACACATCATTTTGATCGGCACCATAACGACAATGGTTTCCCATCCCACCATTACGATTTTCGTAATGCAAAGTATGACCGCTGGACGGAACCATACCTATCCCATGGCCTATTTCATGCGCAACAGTTTTGCTTTTACTTTCATCCGACCTAGCTTTACCAACGGCTATAAACACGTGTGGAGGAAATGAGGCATCTCCTGTATATTCTCCCTTTAGCGTTTTTATTTCGATATCCACTTCAACTTTACGAGCATCAACTCCCAAGCTTGTTACATCGATTTCAATACCGCCTGCGACTTGCGTAACAATAATATTACCTGAAATATAGTCAGCACCTGATACACTAGATTTTGCTTCTATTAACCAATCGGCAAAAGGCCACGCATCCTGAACGTAAAGTAAAATATTTTTGTTTGCTGTCATTGTATGATTGAAATATTTGACAGTAGAGTCGCACTGGCGATCAATTAAAACAACATGCATCTCAAATGGAGTTTTTTTCTTCTTAAAATGCCCTCGGTAAGTCTCCAGTTCGTCCGTCTCAAGGTTTTCTTTGTGGGGTACAATGACGGAAGCAGTTTCTTCAAGCTCGATAAAATGCTTTTTATATTCATCTGTGACTTTAGTTAAGGCAAAATTAAAGCTAGCTTTCATGCACGATAATTGATAAAAAAGCTTCTTCCACACAACAAAAGTATCGGATATTTCTTTGATATCTTTTTCCCCTTGCGAGTCTAGAGAAGCCTTTACCTTAAACTTATCTCCACCATAGTTTGATAGCACCAGATCGAATTCTATTGTTTTGTCAGCGCCAGTGATGGTCATTGTTTTTTCGATGCCCGACGCACTAATTCCCGCTCTATTTATTGATTTCAATTGTACAGGATCTTTATTTTCGTCATCTGGCGATAGAAATAAATAGACTATAGCTGCCGCATCGTTCTCCAATGTAACTTTAACTTTTTTGGTTCTTCCTAAGGTCTTGTCGCTGCTGTCGGGCTCAAGATTTATGTACTGCTTAATTTCCGCCATAATTTTACTCCAACGTCCTGCTTATAGAATTTCAATTTTAACTATCTTATTTTCCTTTGGTGTCGGCGGTGGAGGAACCACTATCGGCGGCTGCACTTCTGGCATTGGCGGTGTGTTGGGTGATGACATTTTATTTTGCAGCATCATATCGCCTAAACGTGGCACATTTTTGCCTTCCACTTTCACATCAAACGAATAATTTACAAATTCAGCTTTTCCTTTAGTAGTATTCGATGCGACGCCACCACCGGCAGTACCCGCTTCATCGCCCGTACTGGTAGAAAAATTGGAGCCTTTGAGCATGATAGGGTTGCCATCCATACTGACAGTTTTACTGCCTTGAGCAGTGTCTTTTGACATAGCGATGTTAGGGTAAGGAATAGGAACAGGGCCACCCGGCGTGGGCGTTTTACACACATCAGGAAATGCCGTTGCAATGCCATTACTGGATTTGTGTACTACTGTGCGAGTATTTACATTTACAGATGCTGGCATAATACCTCCTCAAATTTTTTAAAATTGTACCGACTTTAGACGGGGTGTAGCCTTAGTACGGCAAACTAACAAACCCCGCCGAACTAAGAAAATTATTTTATTGCTGAGTTTAAAATGGATTCCAGTAAAAGCGCCATGCGCTTGCCATTGTCAATGGATGTCCACAACAACGCATCCTGTTTCTTTTTAGTTTTTTTCATAAACTCATTTATTGCACAGGCCACGAGTAAACCGCCGGAAGCGGCGCCGACATCACCATAACAATCTGCCGGGTGACAGAGCTCGCCCGCCTCGGCAAATACCGACCCTAGTCGACTCATAACCAAACCGATTTCGAACGCGTAATAGCTTTCACCATTAAAATCACAATAAGCTTTATTGACCGAATAATTTTCTGGTTTTGCTGCCAAAGCCGCGCTCACGGCTGCAGTTAAACCCTTCGCGGTACTGACTTTTTCTGATGAGAAAATGTGAGGTTCTTCACCGGCGCCGACGGCGTGAATGATCGCTAGAGGTTGCACGCCTCGAGCGCTAGCATTCTCTTCGGTTTCCAGCATAAGCATAACCGCCGCTTCGCCCGGAATAAATCCATCAACATTGCGCGAACTTTTTAAGCGCCAATATTCATCCAAGAGCGCAAGATGGTCGATTAGCAGATGAGTATCTACACCACCTACTATGCATTGCTCCAGCGTACCAGACTGCAACAATGGCATTGCTTTCGCGATTTGTGAAAACATCCCCACTCGACCTTCATTGTTGACAGAATTAATTTTAAAACTAAGACCTGTGCGTTTACACAATTCCGGCAAAAATAGCGCTTCTAAATCGTACTTTACAGTGACCTCGTTGAGCTGTGGCAACGCGATGCACAAGCCCGTGCTGGCCAGCGACCGCCGGTTTAGTGTTGCCTTACCAAGAACTTCCGCAAGCGCGGGCATGGCTAGTTGAATAAAGCGCTCGCGGCCGGTTAATGACGAGTCTATCGCCGGAACTGCAGCAACGTAAAGCGGCAGGTCTTCATCCCAACCCGGATCTTGCGGTGTGCAATAGAGATATGGAAATTCCGAAAATGCCGCAACGCCCGCATTTACCGCGGCCGTAGTTTCGGCGGCATTACTTCCTAAGGGAGAAAAAGCGCCTACAGCGGTAATAACAATACGACGTTGCGAGGAAACTGGCATTTACACTGACTCCCAATCTACTGTTACATTATCGATATACAAAAACTGATTTTTGCAGGGAATAGCGTGGCGCCAGGTTATGAAAACGCGCATGTCATCAGGCTCGATAACAATTGTGTCCATGGCCAGCACATGAGTCACTGGCTTACCTTTAATCAGCGCCGTCACCACAACGCGATAACGAGGCAATCTAAACTTTAAAGATCCCTGCTCTGAAAAATGAATGAGCTCAACCGTTTCACCAAGCTCGAACTCACTCGACAACATCAGCTGAGTTTGCGCGCCATTGTAATAACGATCGTCAAAATCCTGTGGCAATAGTGGCATGCGATCTTTTTTCCACTGCTCATCATAAGCCCCCGCATACATCAGACGCGGCGCCCAATTACGGCAGATAAAACCCACTCCGACAGGAGCTGGGCAATCATCCCAATATTGAATGAGCTGTGTTGGGTCCTCAAGATTCGGTAAGGCGAGGCCTAGCTTCAATCCCTTTCCGTCGGTACCGGCAAAGCCTTTACCTAAGGGATTGTAACGACAAAACTCCACCGGCGATTCTTCACTTTCCCGTGGTGCAACACCACCAAATGAATTTTCATAGACAAGTCGCATCCGCTCAAATTTTACGGGAGGAGTTTGCTCCCAGCGCAGGTGATGCTTTTGCCAAGTTCTATCGCCAAAAACTCTTATGGACTTTTTGTAGCGGCCAATTTGTAAACTCGCATCCAACGCGGATATTGCACGCCCACCCGGCGCATACGCATGCCCATTCAGAACAAGATCAACGGCTCGCTTAACCGGAGAAATATCTGACTCATACTTCACGCTAGACTTGCCGGCCTCACCGTAAAACACATCATTTTGCAGCGGCGCCTGTTGTTCATCTGCCATCACAAGGCTAGCTCCCTGCGCGTGAATTTTGAAGGTACCTTTCACGATCATTACGGCATAGTTGTGACCATGCTTATCCAAACTCGGGACAAGCATGGCACTAAACGGAGTTTTGTTTCTGATTTCTAACATGGGCCCAACTTGTTTATTCTTGGTTTTAGCGGACACTCGCCCAAGCCTAGGTTTGTGGAGCAAAAAAAACAGCATTGGCCGAGCGAGAAATAGTCGTTCTTTTTGTCGTTACTATACCCACATTTGGATTTGCTTCAAGATAGGATAGACATAAGTTTCGATCAGTCTATTTCTGGGGGAGTTATTTGTATAATAGAATTTTCAATCAAGCCAGAATTTGCTGGAGCAACTCATTGATACTTAAGATCAGCCAGTGCTTTTTTGTGTATTGGATCATGCCGTTAATGCGCCTTAACCTTTGTAAGAAAAGTGCCGCGAATAATTTCCTTGGGGTAGAGTTTTGGCGCGCTTTCTGTGGCGTACCAATCAAATTTTGTTGGGTTTTTAGTATTAGCTGCACCACACCCACTGAAAAAACTGATAAAACTAAATAACCCCATTAGATACCAACCTTTCATTTCCATTGTGAATTCTTCTGTAGTGCTTAGGTCTTTTGTGGTGGTGCTTTTTACAATAAAAATGGCGAGCTAAAGTGCTCGCCATTTTTATGTGAAATTGCTTAAAAATTAAGGATCAACTTTAAACTTTTTTAACTCAATAAATTCTTTAGGCGTTTTTGCATCTTTCGGTTTGGTATCGTTGTAAACCCGTATTTTCATGTTAGTCACCGGAACTTGTGCATCAAATTCAATGTAAACTTTTTCACCGTGAGCACCGAGTTTTTCAAAGGCTTCCATTAACTCGACGGGTTCGAAGTCTATAACGTAAAAAGGAGCCTCATCTTTTGTGGCTTGTGCGCTAAATTTCAATTGTATTGGAAGCGGTTTGGGAGTCTTGGCTAGCTCGTCGTTAAAATATGTAGGGGCGTCATAGCGCTCACCATTCAGATACAGAGCTGTCATTTCTGAGTCAGTCGCATTTTTCCCCTCTTTATATACTGGCGACCATTTATATAAATGGCGATAACGGGCCCATATGCCGATAGGTGCGCCATGGGTTTTAATGTACGCCAGCTGTTCTGGCGTAACACTATCGCCTAGTGCGCTATCTATGTAGTCATCACTTTGCTCTTTGGATTTGAAGGGCAAATCAAAGGCTGCGCTAGGTGTCATTTCGACTTTTTTCGCTTGCCCAAAAAACACTTCAATGACACGTGTTCCCTCAAGCCAAACAGACATTGCACCGCCAGGAGCTATGCCGAGCAGAAATGATGAATAATTATTTTCATTCGGATATTCTTTCATTTGTTGTTGAAATTTAGCCAGTATAAGGTCGTAGGGCAAAGCAAATTCTGCCTCATAAACTTGTTTTTCAACATAGGAATAAAATTTCACTTGCACGCGGTCTGGCAGGGGCGGTACTTCATCGCTACCCACGTAAGCACTAGCGGATTCACCCCAACCAGTTGTCAATGTACCACCCGATGGAATATTTATGCCCGCATTCATGCCCTTACAAAAAAAAGTGCCGCTAATGACTTCCATGGGGTAATCCCGTGGAGCTGTTGCAACGGCATACCATTTGAAATTAGTTACTTTGCTTGGATCTTTACTCATAGCTGCACCACATCCACTGAAAAAACTGATAAAACTAAATAACCCCATTAGATACCAACCTTTAACCTTCATAATAAAACCTTCTGCGAAGCTTACCTTCAAACCTGGGAGTAAACCCAGCACGGTGGTGATTATCAATTTTGTGGATGTATTGCTTTAATAAAAACGGCGAGGTTTTAACTCGCCGTTTTTATTTGAAAATACTTCAACTCACTAAGGCTTAACTTTAAATTTTTTCAACTCAATAAATTCTTTAGGCGTTTTCGCATCCTTCGGTTCTGTGTCGTTGTAAACACGAATCTTCATATTTTGCCTTGGTACTTGCGCATCAAACTCAATAAACACCTTTTCGCCATGAGCGCCGAGCTTTTCAAAGGCTTCCATTAATTCAACGGGTTCAAAGTCGATGATGTATAAAGGCCTGTCATCTTTGGTCGCCTGCGCTCTAAATTGTAAGTGCAGCGGAAGTGGCTTGGGCGTATTGGCTAACTCCTCATTAAACTGCGTAGGAATCCAGTAATTCTCACCATTCAAATAGTTTGAGGCCATTTTTGGGTCAGTAGCAAGCTTTCCCTCTTTATATACCGGCGACCACTTGTAAAGATTACGATAACGCGCCCAAGTGCCAATAGGTGCGCCATTTTTTTTATATAGGCCAGCTGTTCTGGTGTTACGCTTTCAGCGAGCGCACTGGCTACATAATGGTCACTTTGCTCTTTGGATTTGAAGGGCAGCTTAAAAGCGGCGCTAGGGGTCATCTCAATTTTTTCGGCTTGCCCAAAAAATACTTCGAGTACTTTTGGCCCACCAAGCCAAACAGACATGGCGCCACCAGGGGCTATACCCAGTATAAAATGGGAATAATTTCTAGCATTCGGCCCCTCAGGCTGGAATTGTTGAAGTTTTTCCAATATGGCTTCATAAGGCAACGCAAACTCCGCTTCATAAAATTGATTTTCGGCATAGGAATAAAACTTTACTTTCACCCTGTCTGGCAGCGGCGGTATTTCATCTCCAAGTACATAAGAACTGGACGACTTTCCCCAGCCTTGGCGTAAAGTGCCGCCGTATGGAATAGCGAGGCCAACATTCTGCCCTTTGTAAAAAAAGGTGCCATTAATAACCTCCATGGGGTAATCACGAGGGGCTGTGGCAACGGGGTACCATTTAAAATGCGTTACTGGTTTTGCTTCTTTGTTCATCGCTGCACCACATCCACTGAAAAAATTAATAAAACTGAATAAACCCATTAAACACCAACCTTTAGCCTTCATAGTAATACCGTTTATTGAGTTTATTTTTAATTTTTTGCGGACATGCTTTTGAAATAAAAACGGCAAGCTTTCTGTGCTCGCCGTTTTTTCTCACAAGTATTTTTCAATCAATTTTATTCGAATTTTGTTTGTTTCAACATGATGGATTCTTCACTGTTATACACCCGAACTTGCGATGCGGATCTTGGTTCACGCGGTTCAATTTCGATGTTGACTCGCTCACCTTTGGCGCCTAGTTTTTCAAATGCTGCCATCAATTCAAACTCTTCAAACTCAAGCAAATATAAATTACGACTGATTGTCGGAGCTCTGAAAACCCACTTGCGTGGCAATGGTCTAGGTATATTTGCCGCTTCTTCACTGAGATGCATGGGCATATCAGGCTTTAATTCACCGTTTAAAAACCAGATTGGCCTCGGCTTATCTGTTGGCACAAGCCCATCTTTATAAGTGGGTGCCCACTTGTACAAATTTCTATAGCGCGCCCAAGTGCCAAAGGGTATGCCGTTTTTCTTGAGCGCCGCTAATTGCTCTGGCGTCATTACATTCACAAGTTGTTTTTCAATGTAAGCATCGCTTTCCTCTTTTGTATCAAACGGAAGATTAAAGCCAACACTTGGGGAAATTGTTACCTTCTCTGCTTGCCCAAAAAATACTTCTTTTATTTCAAGGCCATCCAACCATACCGCCACGGCGCCGCCTGGGGCTATGCCTATTTGAATTGCACTAAAATAGGGCAACTCTGGGTCGAAGGGGTAGTGCTCCCTAAATGTGGTTAATATTTTTTCATAGGGCAACGCAAACTCACCTTTATAAAATTGTTTCTCTGCATAAGAATAAAAAATAATGTTGACTTTGTCTGGTAATGGTTTTTCATCGGGCCCCACCACATGCATAGAAACATTATTCCCCCAGCCTTTTTTTGATAAAGTTCCACCGCTGGGAATGTACAAACCTTCAGTTTGGTCTTTGTAAAAAAAAGTGCCACGGATAATTTCCATGGGGTAGAGTTTTGGCGCGCTTTCTGTGGCGTACCAATCAAATTTTGTTGGGCTTTTAGTCATAGCTGCACCACATCCACTGAAAAAATTGATAACACTAAACAAACCCATTACACACCAACCTTTAGCCTTCATAGTAATACCGTTTACGTTTATGAGCATTAAAGCGGGGAAAGTATCCCACTGCCATTTTGGAAGACATGTGCAAATGGTCGTGACGCAATTTTTTTATGTCGAAACCAGGTGACCATTTTTCAGTATCGTCTAACCAGTCTTCGGGTTTAGAATTATTACCTATGCTTGCAATATAATCCTCAATATCTTTTTCTACATAGCCTAAAAATATTTCTTTGCTTAAGATTAGATTGGCTCTATCTTTCAATTTTGCATTTATTTTTAGCTCTGTTTCTTTGGTGGCATAGTCTGCCATTATTTTTAACGGAATATTGCTGTAAGCGCTTTTAATGTTTTCTCGGTTAACAATTAAAGCGCTCTCAGAAGCACCAATCGCGGCGCCAATTTTCGCCCCTGTAACGCCCCCCACCAAACCGCCTACTACAGCACCCGCCACCGCGGTAACGATTTTTTTAGTGGCTATTTCAATTTCTTCTTCGGTATACCAGCCCTGCGCAATAAGATTGGCTTTGTCAATTTCCAGTGAACTCAGCAAGCCGATATTTATTAGTAGGTCTACTTCACTGGTGGCGCGCATATATTGCTTGCCGGTTAGGGTCTTAGTGGCTAGCAACTTTGCTTTGGTAAAAAAGCCCATAACCCCTTGTGAATTTTCATCTACCTCTAGCTGACTTAACGTGTAGGCACCACTATCAACCAGTGAGGTTTTTTTGGTATTCATCGCATCGATAGTGCCTTTAGCGATGATCGTTTTGTAGGTGCTGGTTGCATTTTCTGGCGCGTTACCATCCAGTAAAGCTTCATTCGCTAGGTTGTAACTGCCGCCCACGTCGGCGTGTACGCCGGGTAAAAAATATTCCTTACCCGTGTTTGCATCTTTTGCACTTTTTATGAGATGCAGTGGGAAATCTAACCGGTGCTCTTCAGCCGCCGCGAGATGCAAGGTTTTTTTGGCCAACTTAACGGACTGTTGTTTGAGTTTGTTATCGGCCCAGTAGCTGTACTGGCTGCCATTTACCGATACCACTGTGTCATACAGACCGGCGAATTTTACTTCGACAGTTTCTTTAGTAAGCGAGGTGTAGCGTTTGCCTTCAAGGTGATCTTTTAGCGGCCGGCCTTCATCTTCCAACATCAGTGCAATAGCATAGCGTGCGGTGGCCGCACCACGACTAAAACCAAAAACATCGATATCCACTTTTTCTATTTCAAAATCAGTTGATGGATTCTGAGCGAGAAATGTATTGAGCTTCAGCATGGCTTTTTGGTAACCTTTTTTTGCGCGTTTAGCAACGCCAGAGGCGCCAGAGCCACCGGCATAACCCAAGGTTGTGTCACCTTTCTTGCCATCAAGAAAACCACGCTCCTTTTCATCACCGGTATTAAACGTGCCTTGCCCTTCTATGTATATTTTGAAGGAAAAATTATAAGGGTCTTGAACCTCTTCAATATGGGGTTCCATGATGGCGATATTGGTACGGCCATTGTCGTAACTGTTATTACCGCCATCACCTTCGGTTTTGTAGGTTTTGGTGGTGGTACCTGTTTCAAACTGCTCACGCTCTGCGATATTACTGCGATTATTTAAAGTGCCATCAAAAAAAAGTGAAAAACGAATCTTTAGTTTTTCCTTGGTCGATTCTTCCTTTTTCTCTTCCGGAATGGTCGTTACCGCAACGCTCTCACCTAATTGTGTCATTTTGTTTTCCTATTAAAAAATTCGAAAAATCTACATTGCTGCACTGAGTTTTTCTACCACTATGGCACCGCGTTTGGCGGTATCCGATGAGCTGTACACCAAATGCGCTTGAGCTTTAGTGCTTTTAAATAAATGCTCTGCGGCTAGGGCTATCAGCGTGGTGGCAGTGGCTGAACCCAAATCACCATAACAATCGGCGGGGTGTTCTGTGCGTACTGGGTCTTGAAATACTTTTCGGTTGCGCAAAAACGCCACGCCGTATTCTTTT
>JAYWHF010000571.1:0-2480 GCA_043777855.1 Gammaproteobacteria bacterium
CAGTAGAGAAGTTTATTACATTGAATGAATGTAGACATACCTTTAATCAATCCGTTCTGGCCATTAAACGCGAGCAGTCCTTAAAGGACGCTTCCTCTGGATACATATCGGATCTCGTTTCAACGCAAATTACTGTTCGTGGATATAGAACTGACGAGTTAAAGCGGGCCTTGGCAACTGCTAAAATTTCACAGCTGGACTTGCGCCGGTGCTACGCAAAAAACTTGATTATGAATCCAGATCTTGATGTCTTTAGTTGGACCTGGGCAAAAACGCACTCTCGTGTTGAAAAGTTTAGTTTTAACGAAGTAGAAGCAATGGCCAACGCATTACCTGACGTACAGAGGGCTATTGCTTTAGAACGATTGGCCAGCTGCCGTCCTGGTGAGACTTTCGTTCGCAAGGTGAAGCTCCCTCATCAACTTCGTGCAAACTATGCGAACCTGGTTAACGGTGAAATAGTTCGGAAATCGACTCCACTGTCGGGAATTGTCATCGCTCAGCAAAACAATCTCCCACGCTTTTTATGGAGATCAGAACCCCCTAAAGATACTGACACATTGCCACGCTCATCCTCAATTCAAGGGGATGTATTCATAGAGTCACTGGGAGTCTATAAGTATGCAAACTGAGAATTTTGATCCGGCAGATCAAGAAAAACATCGGTGTTTTGCAGCCCATGCTGCGATCACGGTCGAAGCCACAAAGCTATTAGAAAAGGGAGTTGCAGTTGGCCAGACGGTAAATATAGATGTCGCCCCAAGACGCGGCGAGTCCGTAGAATGGAATAAAAAAATTACAGTGCAGTTATGCCGTTGTTTGCTGCCGTGCTATTAGGGTATCTGCCATCGATTAGTCTCAAGCGTCCGGGAAAAGGTATCGATATCTGCCGTCAGGCGAATAAGATTTATGTCAGCGCAACTGCAGGTAAAGGAAACAATTTTTCTTTACCTGTACCTATTCCAAACTGCTACTACATTTCAACCTTAGTCTTAAAACAACTCGCCAAGAACTCTGATGGGTTTAGTCCGGAGTTTATTATTGCAAGCTTGAGAGGCGCAGCTTCTCTCTATGCCCCTCAACAATCCCAATAATAGGCAGCCATAATCTACTTTATTGGATACGCTGATTCTCTATTATGAAAAAAATAATCAGGATAGCAAACCCCTTAAAAAGGTGAGTCGTTGCTACGGACAAAAAAGGGCTTTGTTTTAAACTTAATCATGGCTGTAATAAATCACAAAAGAAAAAGTATGTCTGAATCTGGAAATAAAAAATTAGCAGTATTAATTGATGCAGACAATGCTCATACAACAGTTCAGTTACACAACAGGAAAAAATGCTACAGATTCCTTTATGGGTGAACATGCGATTTTGTTTAAAGTTGAACCCACTTAAACAATTAGTTTGTATTCCGCTGCTCAATCCAGCTTTGGCGGTCAATAGATTCCTGGACATCCACTACGGAATAGGTTTTGCAATTAGCTAAATCAAACACAGCACAGATAAAATCTATTACCTTATCAGGAGTCTTTACCCGTTTTTCTCCATCAAGAATAAATGACTTTGAGATTAAATTCCTTTTGGCTAGGTATAACAGTACCGGTACAGCTTCATGAATTCTTTCAGGCTTGTAAACAGACCACGCAGCTCTGAAATTTAACGTTCCTTCCTGTAAGTGAATTTTCATGTGAAAGGAACCATAATCACTGTAGGTACAATTATCAGTGTAACAATCAATCCGTGCGATGCATGTTAAGCGATCCAGAATCTTACGAGGATCTGCGTCTGTATTACCACTGATATACAACTCGTTGCCGGGGATGGCTTTCAAAAATCGGTTGATGTGGAATTCAAAGGCATCACCCAAAAAATCAGCCTGGTTATCCAATTCACTTATTGAAATATAATTTCTTTTAGCATCAAAAATAAAATCGCTAACTTCATACGAATTATCTAAGCGCTTGACATTGACAAGATGCGCACATTGTTTTTTAAACGAATGAATTAAATTTCCGATTTCTTCTAGCACATCCCTTTCATCCACCTTTGAGTTATATTCAATTCCATGTATCATCAAGTGTTTACCTACGTACTCGGGAAATAAAATCTTCATGACTTCCAGGACGCGTGTTAGCGCACCCGATCTGGTTTCTTCCAAATTTCTCAACGCCAAGCGCTGCTCTTCTAATACTATCGAGCGCTTTTTTTTCTGCGCTGAAAATTTACTTAGTAGGCACATAACCTTTTTTGTAGAGCTAAAAATCATTCTCGTCACGATGTTATAAGTGCCGATAGCGACTAAGAAAAAAATGGCCTTCACAAAGTTGGGGATGCTATTTTGAAAACCTGTAAAAATACCTACTGAAATCAACAATACTAAATAAAGGGTTACAGGATAATTAGCCCATCGATTGATAACTAATTCTCGTTGCTGAAGCGACGCGCTTGATTGTATCCATTTCAAGTCGCCGACCGAC
>JAYWHF010000572.1:0-6859 GCA_043777855.1 Gammaproteobacteria bacterium
GGCTCGTGGTGATAGAGTTGCTGGCGATAGGGTTCCTGGGGCTTAGGTGAAAGCGAGTTTGTTTGTTGCAAAAAACGAACAGTGTCGCCGTGAATGACTGTGCCATTTTCGGCACCCAGTAAACTCAGATTTGCACGCAATTGCGCTGTGGCTTTTGCGTCCTGTTCAAGCATGACAACTCGTTCGGCGCCGCGCGAGAGCGCCTCAATTCCCAATGCGCCAGATCCCGCAAACAGATCTAAACAACGAGCGCCCTGAATTTCAGGCGCCAGCCAGTTAAAAAGGGTTTCGCGCACGCGATCACCGGTGGGACGCAAACCGTCGACCGCCGGAAAATGCAATTTCCGCCCGCGCCAACTACCACCAATTATGCGCAGTTGGCCCCCGGTTTTTAGCAAAGGCTTTTTGCTAGAGATTTGAGCGGATGCTGGATTCATCGGTTTTAAGACCTGTGCTCAATGGCTAAAATGGACGTGGAGGTGATAGCATAGCGACTTTGTTGATATTCATAAATCGCGAATCTTGTTATCTATGTTTTCCAAGTTCTTCAAGAAATCAGAACCGAAATCGCCTGACCTTCATGAGCCTGCGCCAAACCAATTGGCTCCCTCTGCCCCGGAAGCCAGACTTGACGAAGTATCGTCAGCCTCCAATGAACTTACGCCTGCTACACCAGTGAGTTTTTTCGCACGTATTAAGCAGGGCTTACAGCGCACGAGTAGCAACTTTGCTCAGGGTTTGGGTAATTTAATTCTTGGTCGTAAAACAATAGATGATGACTTGTTTGAAGAGCTGGAGTCGCAATTGCTAGTTGCTGATGTTGGCATAGAAGCAACAACGGACATCATTCAAAGCCTAACGCAAAGTGTTGCCCGCAACCAGCTTACTGACACCTCAGCGCTCTATCAAGCATTGCGCGAGCTGCTTGCTGGTTTGCTGCGGCCCGTTGAAAAACCGTTGATCATTGAAAATAGAGTGGTCGATGGTGTTAAAAAGCCCTTTGTCATTTTGGTAGTTGGCGTTAATGGTGTGGGTAAAACTACCACCATAGGCAAGCTCGCCAAGCGTCTGCAAAATGATGGAAAAAAAGTCATGCTAGCGGCGGGGGATACTTTTCGAGCGGCGGCCGTCGAACAGCTGCAAGTTTGGGGCGAACGCAACAATGTGCCCGTCATAGCGCAGGACACCGGCGCTGATTCGGCTTCCGTAATTTTTGACGCACTTCAGGCAGCGCAGGCACGCGGCTTTGATGTGGTTATAGCGGATACCGCAGGACGCTTACACAATAAGAGCCATTTAATGGATGAACTCTCTAAAGTGAAACGCGTTATCGCCAAGCTGGATGTTGCCGCACCCGATGAGGTTTTGTTGGTGCTTGATGCAGGCACTGGGCAAAATGCTATTAATCAAGCCCAGGAATTCATTGAAGCCGCAGGCGTTACGGGGCTGACGTTAACCAAGCTCGATGGCACGGCAAAAGGCGGTGTGATCTTTGCGTTAAGCAAAAAATTTATGCTGCCCATCAGATTTATTGGCGTGGGTGAAGGGATCGATGATCTGCAACCTTTTGTTGCCGAGCCTTTTATTGAGGCGTTATTTAGCAGAAAGTCCGATGAATAATATTGAGTCAAAAGCAACTTGCGAGGGACATTCGTGATAGGTTTTAACAACGTAAGCAAACGCTACGATAATGGTTTTGATGCACTTTCGCGCATCAGTTTTGAAGTCGCCTCGGGTGAAATGCTCTTCTTGACCGGGCATTCCGGTGCTGGAAAAACCACGCTTATGAAGCTGATCATGCTGATGGAGCGCCCCAGCAACGGCCAAATTATTGTCGACGGTCAAGATCTTGGCCGAATGGCCAATGGGCAAATTCCCTACTACCGGCGCAACATCGGGGTCGTGTTTCAAAATCACCAACTTCTGTTTGATCGCACCGTGTTTGATAACGTAGCTTTGCCGTTGCAGATTGCGGGTTTACCGCATCTTGAGATCGGCCGCCGCGTGCGAGCGGCGCTCGACAAAGTAAGCTTGCTCGAAAAAGAACGGCTTAACCCCGTTGTGCTTTCTGGCGGGGAACAACAGCGCGTTGGCATAGCGCGGGCCGTTGTAAACAAGCCAAGCATGTTGTTAGCCGATGAGCCTACGGGAAACCTAGACCCTGAATTATCAGAAGAAATAATGACCTTGTTTCGACAATTTAACGATGTTGGCGTCACTATTTTGATTGCCAGCCATGACGTGGAACTGCTTAAACGCATGAACAAGCGGATTGTCGGCTTGGTAGAAGGTAAGCTGGTACATGATGGAGTGCTCTGGTGAAATCAAAACGTCCCTCAGTTACCGGTGGTCGCCACACGGGCAATGAGCACCGTCCCTCACGACCTAACCCGGGAGCCCATCGCGGTGCTAGCGCTGATCGTGGTGCCAGTACGAATAGCAAGCGAGCAGTCACGCCCGAACCGGCCCGGCCTCAAGGCGCGGTGCAAAGTAAGTTGCGGCTTGGTGATAAGTTGGATGCCTATGTTACCCATCACAGCACTTCAGCTATTGATAGTTTGATGCGTTTGCTTGAATCGCCGTTGCAAAGCTTAATGACCTGGATGGTTATCGCCATAGCGGTTGCCTTGCCAGCCACGCTCTATATTGCGTTTGCCAATGTGCAGCAGCTCGGAGAGACGTGGGAGGGCTCGAGCAACATCTCGGTTTTCTTACGGCCTGAAACCAGCGATAACAGAGCGGATGAATTGCGCGGCCGAATCGCTGCGCGGCCTGACATCGCCAAAGTAGTTTATGTCTCCCCGGCGCAAGGTTTAGCGGAGTTTAAAGCGCACTCTGGTTTGGGTGAAGTGGTTGATAACCTAGAGAAAAACCCTCTCCCCGGGACATTATTAGTGACGCCTCGGTTGCAAAATGCGAATGATGCTGCTTTTTCGGCGCTGGAACAAATGCTAGTCGCAGACCCTCTTGTCGCGGATGTGCGTTTAGACATGCAGTGGGTAAAACGCTTACAACAATTGATGATGCTGGGGAAAAAACTAGTGTTCGGGTTGGGCGGATTGCTTGCGCTTGGAGTGTTGCTGGTTATTGGGAATACTATTCGCCTAGCTATTGAGAATCGTCGTGAAGAAATTCTGGTTGTGAAACTGGTTGGAGGCACTGACGCCTATGTGAGTCGCCCATTTCTTTATACCGGTCTTTGGTATGGTATCGGCGGCGGGCTTTTGGCGTTGGTTATTGTAGGAATTGGCTTTCTTTGGGTGTCGGCTACAGTTGAACGGCTTGCCGGCCTTTATGAAAGCAATTTCCAGTTACACGGTTTGGGGGTGTTTGGCAGCATGCAGCTGGTTCTTCTAGCGGGGCTCACAGGGTTGGCAGGAGCTTGGGTAGCGGTTGTTCGCCATCTTTACCAAATCCAGCCGCGTTGACCTAGATCAAAACCATGACAAGCATCACTTGTGAAACTTTTACGGAAATAGCACTCTAAATTGACAAGTGCTACACTCGAATCAAGAATTTTCAGGAGTTAACGGAATGAGCGTAAATACAAGCCTACAACCCATTGGCGTACTAGCCCCCGGCGCAAATTTAAGCGCCTATGTTCAGGCGGTGAGCTGCTTTTCTATTCTCACTGTGGAAGAAGAACAGCAATTAGCCAATGATCTTTACTTCAATGGCAACCTCGACGCGGCGCGCAAATTGGTTATGGCGCACTTGCGCTTTGTTGTGCATATTGCTCGTTCATACAATGGTTATGGCTTGCCACTGGGCGACCTAGTTCAGGAAGGCAATGTTGGTCTAATGAAAGCCGTAAAACGTTTTAACCCTGAAAAGGGTGTGCGTTTGGTGTCGTTTGCAGTGCATTGGATCAAAGCCGAAATCCACGAATTCATTCTGCGCAATTGGCGTATTGTCAAAATTGCCACGACGAAAGCACAGCGTAAGTTGTTCTTTAACCTGCGCAGCGCAAAAAAACGTTTGGCTTGGCTGAGCAATGATGAAGCTGCTGCAGTAGCGCAAGATTTAGGCGTAGATATCAAACAAGTGCGCGAAATGGAAGGCCGCTTGGCTTCTTATGACGCGGGTTTTGATGCTGACGAGGATGACGAGGACAGCAGTTATGTTGCGCCGGCGCATTATTTGGAAGATAGCCGTTACGATCCCGCAGCGCGACTAGAGGAAACTAATTGGGAGGAATCTAACGTTAATGGGCTGGAGTCGGCGATGCAAAAACTGGATGATCGCAGCCGCGTTATCTTGCAACGTCGCTGGCTAAATGATGATAAAGCTACTTTGCACGATCTTGCCGCGGAGTACGGTGTTTCTGCTGAACGCATCCGTCAACTCGAAAAAAATGCCATGAACAAAGTCAAAACCATCATGCTAGAAGCCTGATGCTTCTAAAACCATCCACAAAAAAGCCGCGCTTAGCGCGGCTTTTTTGTTTTAAGAACTATCGCAACACTTAATACGTGAATCACTTGCCAGAGGTAAGCTTCGCACTTTAGTATCGGTATAAGCTCAATCTTTTAGTGATTTTTTGGTTTCTATTGTCGGAGTAAGCTATTGCAAACCATTGAAGCGCTCAGCCATCGTCTTTCCTCCTACCTAGAGGCGCCTCAAATTAATTTGGTGCGGCGGGCATATTATTACGCTGAGCAAGCACACGATAATCAAAAGCGCCGCAGTGGCGAAGCCTATATCACACACCCTCTCGCCGTAGCCGATATTCTTGCAACCATGCATATGGACCACCAAAGCTTAATGGCCGCTATGTTGCACGATGTGATTGAGGACACTGGCATTAGCAAAAAAGCTATCGCCAAACAGTTTGGCGATCCGGTTGCGGAACTGGTGGATGGCGTTAGTAAGTTAACCCAGATCGAATTTGAATCTCACGCTGAAAAACAAGCAGAAAATTTCCAGAAAATGGCCTTAGCCATGGCCAAAGACTTGCGTGTAATTCTGGTTAAACTCGCTGATCGTCTGCACAACATGCGCACGCTCGGTGCAATGCCTGCTGATAAAAAACGCCGTATCGCCAAAGAAACGCTAGAGATATACGCGCCCATAGCCCACCGTTTGGGAATGAATGATTTGCGTCTTGAGCTGGAGGATCGCGGCTTCTACGCACTGCATCCATTGCGCGCGACCCGTTTACAAGCGGCCCTAAAAAGCGCGCGCGGCAATCGCAAAGAATTAGTAGAACAAATTCAAGCGGCGCTGGAAAAGCGTCTAGCCAGTGAAAATCTAACCGCGATAGTGATTGGTCGTGAAAAACATCTCTTCAGCATTTACGAAAAAATGCGCACGAAAAAGAAATTTTTTAAAGAAATTATGGATGTTTATGCGTTTCGAATTATTGTTGATACTGTTGACACTTGCTATCGCACTCTGGGTGTAGTGCATAACCTTTACAAGCCCGTTGCCGGTGAATTTGAAGACTATATCGCCATCCCTAAAGCTAACGGCTATCAATCGTTACATACAGTTCTTGTAGGCATGCATGGCGTACCTATTGAAGTACAAATTCGCACTAAAGAAATGGATGAAATGGCCAATAGCGGAATTGCTGCGCACTTTTTGTATAAATCTAACAATGACGACACGACCATTAATGCCAGCCACAGCCGTGCGCGCTTATGGGTACAAGGTTTGTTGGAAATGCAAAGTAATGCCGGTGATTCACTAGAGTTTATTGAAAACGTAAAAATAGATCTCTTTCCTGATGAAGTGTACGTGTTCACACCAAAAGGTAAGATCGTTGAGCTGCCTACGGGCGCTACGGCAGTGGATTTTGCTTACGCGGTACATACAGACATCGGCAACGCTTGCGTTGCCTGTCGCATTAATGGTCGGTTAGCACCTTTGTCGCAGCCTTTACTGAGCGGTCAAAAAATAACAATTATGACGGCGCAAGGCGCACAACCAAATCCTAACTGGCTCAACTTTGCGGTATCGGGTAAAGCACGCAGTGCCATTCGCCACTTTCTAAAAGGCCAGCGTCACCATCAGTCAGTCGCTTTAGGGCGGCGTTTATTGATTAAAGCGTTTAGCGATATAGAAATGGATTATGAGCGGCTCACGGATGAGCAACAACTAAAATTATTATTTGAAACCAAGCTTGAATCTCTCGATGCACTGCAAGAAGAAATTGGATTAGGCAACCGCGTTGCTGCCTCTATTGCTAAATTATTCAAGCCAGATGTAGACAACAAATCACGCAATAGCAATAGCCACATCAACACTAATACGCCTATAACGATAGACGCCGCCGATGGCATGATGATCAGTTTTGCGCGCTGCTGTCGCCCTATTCCTGGTGACCCTATTATTGGCCATATCAGTTCTGGCAAGGGTCTTGTTATCCATCAAGAGGCCTGCCGCAATATTGCCGAAGCGCGCAATAGCCCCGATAAGATTAGCCACGTAAATTGGGCCGCGAATGTTAGTGGTGAATTCTTAGTAGATGTACGAGTAGAGGTTAAAAGTGAGCGCGGCATTATCGCCACACTCGCCACACGCGTTACCGAGCAGGGCGGTAGCATCGAGCACATTAATGTGCATGAGCGCGATGCTCACAATAGTGTAATTAATTTATGCATCGGCGTGCATCACCGTGTGCATCTAGCCAATATTTTGCGGCGTATTCGCCTGCTAAGTTTTGTCATAAAAATTCAGCGCAGCAAGAACTAAAAAGCCCGCAATAGCGGTTTTTTTAGCGGCGTAAAAATTTTCTTACAAATAAGCTTTCTTCTTACAAATAAGCCTTCTTAAACGCTTCTTTTGATTTCTGAATATACTCGCGGGTTTTTAGTGCGTGCATTTCCCAAGACTTTCGATCTTCTGCACTGGTAAA
>JAYWHF010000573.1:0-2475 GCA_043777855.1 Gammaproteobacteria bacterium
TACTGTCTTGCCATGCGTATTCTGTTGGCGCAATAACAATTGACGACGTTTTTGGACGCAATTCGAACGATTGTCCGTAGGGATCAGCCTTAGCGAAGACATCGTGAGTATCGCGATTACGAATTTCGTACTTATAGAACGAGCCCATTGGTAGGCCGGGAATAAATAATTCCCACAAGCCGCTGCCCCCACGCACCCGCATGGGATGTTGCCGGCCATCCCAATCATTGAAGTCGCCGACAACACTAATCCGTTCTGCACTGGGCGCCCAGGTCGCAAACAAAACTCCCTCAACCCCATCCACGCGATGTTGATGAGCACCGAGTACTTCATAAATTTTCCAGTGTTGCCCTTCACTGAACAGGTGAATGTCGAGTTCGCCCAATTGTGGGGCAAAAGAGTAGGGGTCATATTCGGTGCGCAGCTTGTTATGTCGATCACGCCATTCGATTTGATAATGTCCATCCAGCGCTTTGCTCAGCCCGTGCCATTCAAAGAAATCAGTGCCTTCAATGCGCACTAAGCTGTGGCGCTGTACGTCGTTTTTCTCCCGGACTACCAAAAGCGAGGCAGAGCTAGCTCCCGGCAAAAATACTCTGACGAATACGTCTTCTTTCGCGGTAATTTCTTTAGCAGGATGCCGACCTAAAACCTCAAATGGATCATGGTGTGTGGCTGCAATAATACGCAGGAGATCATGGGACAAAGGTTGGTCTTGCTTGACGCTGAGCATGCAAATTTTCCTATAGGTAGAGTGTCGGTAAACTGTGGTTAGATTAACTGAAAAATGTGAACTTAGGTAAACCCTCGCTTTGGCACCTAAACCACAACCCTTAGATTGATCATTAAAAGGACTGGCCGTTGCGCAAAATTTAGGCTCAAAGTAAAGCACATGGATGAAACAAAGTAGAGCGAAAATTTTTGCTCGCAAACGAAATATTTGCAGATTCAATGCCAGTAATACAGCTACAATTAAAAACACTTTTAAAAGAGGTATTTATTTTTTGTTTTGATGACTTATCAACGATATATATTTCGCTTGGCATTGATATTGCTCAATTAAAATCTGCAGACGAAATGCCAAAATCATTCCCGCCCTTAATAAACAGGAAAACGCTGTAACATGAGCTCTCATAAAAATTCTGGCCGCTTCGTTAGCCGACTCACACAAAAAACTTTGGCGCTTATTCTTGCGGGAGGTCGTGGGTCACGTCTTCATCATCTGACTAACTGGCGCGCAAAACCGGCTGTGCATTTTGGCGGAAAATTTCGCATTATCGATTTTCCGCTTTCAAACTGCGTCAACTCCGGCATTCGTCGTGTCAGTGTACTGACGCAGTACAAATCGCATTCTCTAGACCGTCATATTCAGCGTGGTTGGGGATTTTTAGGCGGTGAGCTTGGCGAATTTGTGGAGCTATTGCCTGCGCAGCAACGTTTAGATGAGTCTTGGTATGTTGGGACGGCGGACGCGGTGCTGCAAAATCTCGATATTATTGAGCGTCATAATCCTGAATATGTATTAATTCTTGCCGGTGATCATATTTACAAAATGGATTACGGCACAATGATTGCCGCGCACGTTGAGCGTGGCGCTGATATCACTGTGGGCTGCATTGAAGTACCACTGGAAATTGCCCATGCGTTTGGTGTGATGGATATCGATAGCGATAATCGCATCGTTCGCTTTACTGAAAAGCCTGCGCATCCTGAGCATATGCCAGGCAAATCTGATAAAGCGCTTGCCTCTATGGGTATTTACGTTTTTAGTACCAAAGTCCTTTTCAGTGAGTTATTAAAAGATCAAAAAAATCCTAATTCCTCGCACGATTTTGGTAAAGATATTATTCCCGCCATGATTAAGTCGCATCGTGTAACTGCGTTTCCATTTCGTGATCCTATTAATGGCGGCGACGGTTATTGGCGTGATGTAGGAACTGTAGATGCGTTGTGGGAAGCAAACCTCGAACTGACTAGCGTAACACCTGAATTGGATTTGTATGATGCTGAATGGCCCATCTGGACTCACCAAGAGCAGGTGGCGCCCGCAAAATTTGTTTTTGATGATGAAGGCCGTCGTGGTTATGCGGTGGATTCTTTAATTGCCGGGGGTTGTATCGTCTCGGGTTCGAAAGTAACTCATTCGCTGCTCTTTCCGCGCGTGCGCGTGCATTCTTATTGTGAGATTGCGGATTCGGTGCTGTTTCCTAGTGTAGAAATAGGGCGCAATTGTAAAATCCGTAAAGCATTAATTGATCGCCGATGCAAAATTCCCGAGGGTACTGAAATTGGCTATGACACGGAAGCAGACAGTAAACGATTTTTCGTATCGCCCAAAGGTGTCGTGCTAGTCACTCCAGAGATGTTAGGTAATGTTGACTGAGGATTCTTCTATGCCTGTTAAAGGCAAAATGAAAGTTGTATTTTGTTGGCACATGCACCAGCCAGATTATCGCAATATTATGACCGGCGAAT
>JAYWHF010000574.1:0-2470 GCA_043777855.1 Gammaproteobacteria bacterium
GGGGTCGCCCGATGATTGAGCTGCTTTTGTCAAGACTATCGATGGCTCAACAAATCTCAGAGGTTGTAGTTGCGACTTCCGCAGATTCAATGAATTTACCTCTTGCAAGTGCTGTGCGTGATTTAGGGTTCAGTTGTTTCCAAGGAAGTGAAAACGATGTACTGGATCGTTATTATCAGGCTGCAAAGCAATCGAGGGCAGATGTCATTGTGCGCATAACTGGCGATTGCCCACTGGTAGATCCAACCCTTGTTGATGAAATGATTAAGGGGTATCTCAACAATAATGTTGACTATTTCAGCAACATCAATCCACCAACCTACCCTGACGGTTTAGATATAGAAGTCTTTAGCATAGGAGCTTTGGAGCGCGCGGCAAGCGAAGCGACGAGCAGTTTTGATCGTGAGCATGCAACACCCTATTTGCGTACGTCTAATCAATTCAAAAAAGCAGGTATTGCGAACTCTGAAAATCATTCCAAACTTCGTTGGACTGTAGACGAGCAAACCGATCTGGATGTTATTACTGCGATTTTTGCGCACTTTTCGCCAAATATTCATTTTTCATGGAAGGATGTACTGGAGCTACAAAGCTCACATCCAGCCATATTCTTATCTAATCAACAAATCATGCGAAATGAAGGAGCAAACATGAACTCTGGACAAAAACTTTGGAAGAGAGCAAAGCACGTGATCCCTGGCGGTAATATGCTGCTATCTAAGCGTGCCGAAATGTTTCTACCAGAGCAATGGCCAGCCTACTTTAGTAAGGCCAAAGGATGTCAAGTTTGGGATCTTGACGGTAAGCAATACACGGACATGTCAATCATGGGTATTGGCACGAATACGCTTGGGTATGGGCACGAGGAAGTGGATGCTGCAGTACGTGACACGGTAAACACAGGAAACATGTCAACCTTCAATTGCCCTGAAGAAGTTTACTTGGCTGAAAAATTGGTAGAAATGCATCCTTGGGCTCAAATGGTTAGGTTGGCTCGCTCCGGTGGTGAAGCTAACGCTATTGCTATCCGAATTGCCCGAGCAGCCTCAGGAAAAGATAAGGTAGCTGTATGTGGCTATCATGGCTGGCACGATTGGTATTTGTCTGCCAATTTAGGCGATGACGAAAATCTCGCTGGGCATTTATTACCTGGTCTTAGCCCTCAAGGTGTCCCTAAGAATTTGCGTGGAACAGTGTTCCCATTCAACTACAACAATTTTCAAGAACTCGAGGATTTGGTCAATAAGCACGAAATCGGCGTCATCAAAATGGAGGTCGTGCGGAATAAAGGCCCGGAAAACAACTTTCTGCATAAAGTTCGAAAGCTCGCGACTGATCGTGGAATAGTGTTAATTTTTGATGAGTGCACTTCAGGTTTCAGGCAAACCTTCGGGGGATTGCATAAGCTTTACGATGTCGAGCCAGATATGGCAATGTTTGGCAAAGCGATGGGCAATGGTTATGCCATTACAGCAACAATTGGACGTCGTGAAGTCATGGAGGCGGCCCAATCTACATTCATCAGCAGCACATTTTGGACTGAACGAATCGGACCAACCGCTGCGCTAAAAACATTAGAAGTTATGCAACGAATGCAATCTTGGAATGTAATTACCAAGACTGGCCTCAACATTCGTGATCAGTGGCAACGATTGGCCAATAAACACGGCTTAGAAATTGATCATTGGGGCTTGCCTGCCTTATCAGGCTACACCTTCAAGAGCGCAAATGCCTTGGCTTACAAAACATATGTCACTCAAGAAATGCTGGCTAACGGTTACCTAGCCAGCAACTGTGTATATGATTCTACTGAACACACATCCGAAGTTGTTGATGGGTATTTTGATTCACTTGATCCATTGTTTGCAACGATAAAAGAATGCGAAGAAGGTAGAGACATCATGGCCCTGCTTAAAGGGCCGATCTGCCACGGTGGATTTAAGCGGTTGAACTAAACTGACTATGCGCGTCGTATTTCGCACAGATGCATCTTTAAATATTGGTACAGGTCATGTGATGCGATGCGCCACGCTCGCTAATGAGCTGAGCAAGAGAGGCGCAAGTTGTAGCTTCGTTTGCCGCGAGCATCGTGGGCATCTCTTCGATTTCATTCGACAACAAGGGCATGCTGTCATTTCGTTGCCTTATCTAGGCGATCCAGATCAAGCAAACTTCGATCAACACTATGAATCTTGGCTCGGAACCGATTGGAAGACCGATGCCTACCAAACTATCAACTCGATCGCTCAACACCGTGTGGATTTGCTGATTACTGACCATTATGCGATCGACTTCCGATGGGAAGTGATGTTGCGACCGGTCTGTAAGCTCTTAATGGTTATTGATGACTTGGCTGACAGGTCTCATGACTGCGACATTTTGATTGATCAAAACTTAGGCCGCAGAGCCGAAGACTACAGGCACAGACTCAAACTGGGTACACAAGTTTTCATTGGGCCACTCTATGCGC
>JAYWHF010000575.1:0-2469 GCA_043777855.1 Gammaproteobacteria bacterium
CAAAATGCACGTACGTTTGGTGGAGCCAGTATTGCCGGCTACAACACCGCCGTGTGGATGGATCGTATTGGGGCTATTGCACCAACTGATCCTAACGTAATGGGTTTACGCGATCATTTAGATGCTGCCCTTGATCAAGGTGCAAATCTGTTCCTTGTAGTGGTTTACGACTTACCTAACCGCGATTGCTTTGCGCTTGCGTCGAACGGTGAGCTAACCATTAAAAACAACGGCTTTAACCGTTACAAGAATGAGTACGTAACGCCATTAGCCGCCATTTTGGCTGATGCTAAATACAAAGGCATCCGCATTGTGGCAATTATTGAGCCTGATTCCTTGCCAAACCTTGTAACAAATTTCGCTGATCCAGATTGCCAAGAAGCAGCAGGCCCCGGTGGTTATGTTGAAGCTACACAGTTCACTCTGAATGCTCTTTACCCGATTACCAATGTGTACAGTTACATTGACATTGGACACTCAGGTTGGTTGGGCTGGCCAGACAATCTTCAGAAGGCAACTACGCTGATCGGTAATGCCATTAAGGGCACTACTCATGGCGTGGACAGTATTGCTGGCTTTGTTTCTAATACCGCCAACAGCACTCCTCTGAAAGAACCTTTCCTTGACGAGTTTGCCGCTTTACCAATGCCAGGCAGCAACGGCAGCACACAAGTACGCCAAGCGAAATTCTATGAATGGAACGCCCATTTCAGTGAGTTCTCTTTCGTTAATGCATGGCGCGCTCAGATGATCAGCAACGGCTTCCCAGCGACCATTGGTATGTTGGTGGATACCTCACGTAATGGTTGGGGCGGTGTGGGTCGGCCTACAGCACTTTCTACTAGCACTGATGTAGACATGTTCGTCAACCAATCGCGTATTGATCGTCGTACTCATCGTGGTATGTGGTGTAACCAAGCAAGCGGTATTGGCGAGCGTCCAAAAGCGGCTCCAGCGCCAGGCATAGACGCCTATGTGTGGGTAAAACCACCGGGTGAATCTGATGGCGCGGCTTCAAAAGAGCTTTCTTTTGATCCACAAGACCCAGCCAAAGGTTTTGACCGTTTCTGTGATCCAACCTTTATTGTTCCGGCTCCTGCTAATCAAATAACCGGTGCTTTACCTAATGCACCCGTAGCGGGCCGTTGGTTCACTGAAGGCTTTAAAGTGTTGCTGAAAAATGCGTACCCAGCACTCTAATAAAATGGTTAACGCAACGTTGTATTGAGTAAATTGTTAGCAGTTTGGTTCAGGGAAGAACCTGATGTTTGTAAAACCAGCTCAGATTTTCGAGCTGGTTTTACAGATTTCTAACGCAATTTGTCTCTGTGTCGTTTTAAATAAAAATAAAAATGATCGTCCTTTTAATAACAGCCTTTATTTTATTCTCAAGAGATCTTTCGAATGAAAAAAAATAATCAAATTTCTGAAAAATTTACGTTGAAGCCGCTGTACCAACTCATTGGTACAGGGTTACTTACACTAGTTACACTTGGTGCTAATGCTGAAGTGGGTAATCCTCGGGTTAACCAACTTGGCTATTTACCGAATGGTGCGAAAATCGCCACTTACAAAACATCGAACACTAGCGCTCAGGCGTGGCAGCTCAAGCAAAATGGCGCTGTGATTGCCAGTGGACAAACCTCTCCATCCGCTAACGATGCCTCTAGCGGCGATAATGTGCAGCAAATTGATCTAGCCGGTGTGACCGCGACAGGCAGTGGGTTTACGATTACGGTTGGTGGAGATACGAGTTACCCGTTTGTCATTTCTGCATCCGCTTTTCGCGGAGCTTTTTATGACTCTCTGCGTTATTTTTACCATAACCGCAGCGGTATCGAGATCAAAACTCAGTTTACCGGTGGCGGTGGGGGAACCTATGCTGCTAATAGCAAGTGGTCTCGGCCAGCCGGTCACGTTAATGTCGGGGCTAACACGGGTGATGTAAATACACCTTGCTGGCCGGGGACTTGTAATTACTCGTTAAACGTCAGTAAAGGTTGGTATGACGCAGGTGATCACGGTAAATACGTTGTTAATGGCGGTGTTTCTGTTTGGACTTTGTTGAATTTATACGAACGCGAATTGCATATTTCAAAAAATACCGCTGACGTGGGCGATGGAAAACTTAACATTCCAGAGAGCGCGAACGGGGTTTCCGATTTATTGGATGAAGTGCGTTGGCAAATGGAGTTTATGTTGGCAATGCAAGTTCCGGCAGGTCAGGCTAAAGCGGGCATGGTTCACCATAAGGTCCAAGATCAGGGCTGGACTGGCTTTCCTACTGCGCCTCATGAAGACAATAAAAGCCGCTATTTAGTACCGCCATCAACAGCGGCTACCTTGAATATGGCGGCTAACGCGGCGCAAGCAGCACGTATCTGGAAAGATATCGACGCCGGTTTTGCGAATAGATGTTTGACGGCCGCGAAGACTGCTTGGGATGCTGCTTTGGCAAATCCTAACGTT
>JAYWHF010000576.1:0-2465 GCA_043777855.1 Gammaproteobacteria bacterium
GAAATTGAAGCCGAGGGATTCCCGGTCAACGCACAGTCAGCACAAATCTGGGCAGAAAACCACTACGAGAGTTACCAGGATTACATCAAAGCCACTGGCGCAACTGAATCGGCAGGCAAGCAGCGTTTCATTGATGGCACTGTCTCCAACATGCTTGCCACAGCGCGGCTGGACGGCAAAGAACTGCCAGATGCCGACGGCCAAAAAGCTGATGCGCGGCTGGATTACCTGAGCGCCAATGAACCAGGTTGGGAAAACTTAAGCCGATCAGATGCGGGCGACCGCATGGGGCGCGACGAGGTGACCTACCGCAAAGAACTTGGCCAGCGTGAGGCAGCGATTAAGCAGAGGAATGCACCGCTCGCAGCCCAACCAAATCAAGCGCAATCAGCCACTGAAAAAGCAGCGCCAGCATTTGAGCCAGAAACGCAAGCCGTCAAAGACGAGCGGGCAAGGCTAGCAGCTATTGCGCCCGTCACGTCAACAGCACCACAGGAAAAATTACAGGCAGCTTCAAAAGGTAAGTTAATATCAATCGACAAAGGCGCAAACAAAACCAATCCACAGGGCATGAATGAACCTCGTGCGAAGCAACGCGCTAGTGAGCTGGCCAAGAAAAACACTGGTATTGACTACGCAGTTGAGGCCGATGACACGCTGAAAAATGGGTTTGTTGTTGTAGGGCGTGAAAAAATAGTACAGCCGCGAGCAAGCACGACAATTAACGAACTTCCTGCAATTGAAGATGCTCCAGTAAAGCAAATAGCTGCAACTCAACCTGAAATTATTTTAGATTGGAAATCAGTTCTACAAACAGCATTAGAAAACACAGCCCCAATTCAGTTTAAAAACAAAAATGGTGGAAAGGTTGTTACGGCAAAACAGTTATCTGACCAGCGCAAGAAGCAGTTTATGGAGATTGTGGGTGACCTAGTTAAATCTGGTATGCCAACAAGTTTAGTCACCCAAATAAGTAATGTTGGGCATACTAAATCAGGTAACAGCCAAGTTGCAGGCGTTCTAGCCAAAGCAAAAGAATTTATTACTTATGCGCAATTTTGGGCTGTTGACACCACTACACGTAGCCATGCTATGGCGCATGAGTTGGGGCATTTTTTAGATATAGAAAACGGCGCTGCTGGTAAAATATCGCTTACAAAAGAATTTGATGATTCCTACAATGAGCTGATAGAGTGGCATAAAAACGAGGTTGATTCTGGCAAGAAAACCCATACACTGAACTACCCATTTGGTGGAGCTTACTCAACTAACAAAGAGTTTAGACGTACAGAGGCATTTGCACAGGCGGTAGGATTGTATTTCAGTGACCGTGCCAGCCTTTTAACAAATGCACCAGCGGCACATGACGCAATAGAAAAAGCATTAGCACAGGAGCGCATAAATGGAAACACTAGAGCAAGCACGATTAGCAATCAGGGCAATGGCGGACAAAGCGCAAGCCCACCTAAAAACAATGCCGCCAGCGGAGCGCAAGCAACTAAGCCAAATGACGGGGATATTTCTGGAAGCGCATCAAAAAGGCCTGCCTTACCCGATAGCGGACTGGGGAAGCCTAGAGGCGGTGACGCAGGAGGAGTATCAGGCAGCCAAGGCGGCGGGACAAGTGGAGGAGTAGGAACAAGTGCATCAGCAAAGGCGTTAACAACCAAGAAAGCTGAAAGATACACTGCTGACAAATTATGGAATGAGCTGAAAGACCTAGCCAAGCCATTTACTGGTTTACGCTTATCTCAAATAGATAGGCTAGATGTAAACACGTCAAGGCTGCGAAGCATACTTGACGATGCAAAATATTTTCTCAAAGAACAAGAGGGTGATTATTTTAGATCCCCGTTTCTTGTGGATGAAATGGAAGGCTTGATTGCTCAGTTGCAAGACGAGATTACGGAAACAGTCCCGACAAACTACAAGAGTAGCGAAAATAAGCCGCTTTTTAGCAAAGCGGCTGTAGTCCCGGAAGGCGTAACACAATCGGTGCTAAATTTACTTGCCAGAAAAGGCGTGAAAGCTTACACCTATAAAAAAGGTGATGCGGCAGACCGTGCGCGTGTCACAAAAGAAGCTGCAACTCAAACAGAAAACGGCATATTCTCACAAGCACCATCCACTCCAAACCCAAGCAACCCCACCGCTATCCGCACAGCCATAAAAGGCATATTTGGCGGCATGCAGGATGCTTGGGCTAGGGTTAGTGAAAGTACGGTTGTCATCAACAGCGACGAGCTTGCTGAACTTGTAAAAGCAAAGCCGTGGTTAAAAGCTGTGCAAAATAGCAATGCAATCGCACAAACAGACACACCAGTATTCAAAACTGGCCAGCGTGAGACGGTTTCGATGTCAGTTGCTAGCAAACCCACCGCGCCTGAATTTGATGCCCAAGCTGCGTTTGAAAAACATGGCGGTACTGGTGACGTTGACGAATCAACCGACATCACAACCAAATC
>JAYWHF010000577.1:0-6802 GCA_043777855.1 Gammaproteobacteria bacterium
CATTACCGTGACCGATTGCGGCGTTTCGTACAGTGACATAGCTAGGCCTGTGGCACCTTTACTGATGCGGTTTTCACGCACTCCTATGATGTAAACCTCTTCAATACCGGAATCTGCGCCTGCTGATTGATCGGCGGCAAATGACCAAGGCACAACCAAACTGACGGCTAGGGTTAAAAGGGATGTGTGAGAATTCGGGCGCGACATAACAACTCCAAGCACTGACATTGAGTAAATTTATGCGCAATATAATACGTAAAAAACCGTTGTCAATAACAATTCTCATTTGCATTTGGTAATTATTATATTAAACTGCTCTGAATTGCCGCTACTTCTGGGTTGCTTATGCGCTCTATGCTCACCGTCTTGCACCGCTGGTTCGGGTTGTTTATTGCGGTCTTTTTATTTATTGCGGGTATCACCGGAGCGATCATCGCCTGGGATCACGAACTGGATGCGCTCATTGCACCAGAGTTCTACTATGCCGAGGGCACGGGCACGCCGTTGACGGCGCTTGAAGCAGTGCGCCGAGTAGAAGCTGAGCATCCTGAATTCAAAATAACCTTCGTACCCACTGCCGTACCTGAAGGCGAAACTATCTCCGCGTTTGTAATGCCGCGCACAATCGCCGATGGCACCACGCCCGACCTTGAGTTCAACCAAATCGCGATTAACCCTTACACCGGCGAGATCCAAGCCAAGCGCCAATGGGGTGAGCTATCCTTGGCGCGCGCTAACTTGCTACCCTTTATTTATAAGCTGCACTACTCGCTTCATATTCCTGAACTTGGCGGATGGGACGCGGGCATGCTGCTAATGGGCATTATCGGCATAGTCTGGGTGTTGGATTGTTTTATTGCCTTGAGCATTTCATTTCCATCCCGCGCAAAATGGCGCAAATCCTTTGCCTTTCGCTGGCGCAGTAGCTCTCAGAAGGTCACCTTTGACCTGCACCGCTCGGGTGGTGTGTGGGTTTGGGCATTTTTGCTGATTATGGCGGTGACATCGGTATCAATGAATTTAGGAAGCCAGGTCGTAAAACCATTAGTAAGCCTCTTATCGCCGCTTACACCCAGCCCATTTGAAACCCTTCCCGCCGTGACCCATGCCGTGCCCGACGTGAGCCGTGAAACAGTAGTAGCCTTGGCAGAAGCCGAAGCACAGCGCCAAGGCATTACCAAACCCTTGGGTGGCCTTTATTATTCGGTTGAAAAAAACCTTTATGAAATGTGGTTTTTTGAGGCGGGCCGCGCGCACGGTGATTTCGGTTTGGGCAATCCGCGTCTGTATTTTGATGGTGCAAAAGGGAGCTACTTAGGCAGCGTCATTCCCGGCGAAGGCACCGCTGGTGATATTTTTATCCAGCTACAATTCCCGCTCCATTCTGGGCGCATCCTAGGGACGACTGGTAGGGTTCTAGTCACCTTCATGGGACTGTTAATCGCAGTACTATCGGTGACTGGGGTAATTATTTGGGCACGGAAACGGAGGGCGCGAGCTGTTACGTCTACTCCTGGAACACCCACGTATGAAGTTACCTAGTCGCGTACCTATCAATTCTTGCCTGTATGTCTGTCAATAAAAATCCCTACAAATTGTTCAGTGATTGCGCAATTTGTGTGAAAAAAAGCACATATTTATTTTCTTTTGATAATCAATATCAAATGTAAAATTAAATCTAATGCCATATAATACCATCTCTTGTTTTTCAGAAACGCTCATTAAGGAGTGCGTCATGCACAAGCGTCATCTTATTACTCTAGTTATTGCTGGCAGCCTTATTAGCGCCAGCAGCTTTGCCGATGAAAACCTGTTTGGTTATGTGAAAGGTTCGGAAGTCTTGCCGAAGGGTGCGGTAGAGGTGTATCAAATTGTTACTCAGCGTAGCGATAAAGGTACTGGTCATTACACCGCTTACAATACCACCACCGAATTTGAATATGGCTTAAGTGATCACTTCACGGTTGCGGCTGAGTTAAAAGGCCAAAAAATTAACACATCAGGTATTGTAATTGACGGCTATATGCCTGGCGACGAGCGCTACGGCTTGCGGTTTGGCGGTGCGGAGGTTTCCGGTAAATACAATTTTTTAAGCCCTGCCATGGATGATATTGGCGTATCAGCCATTGTCGGTTTGGATTACCTCACGCTTGACCCGCACTCAGGCCGCGATAAAGACACCATCAGTATCGCGCTGGATCTTCAATTACAAAAATATTTTATGGAAGGCCAAGTAGTGTGGGTTGCAAATTTCGGCACCGAAGCTACCCGTGCTACACGTAAACCTATCGCAAATTTGCCAGAAAACTTTGAGTGGCCGACTGCAATGGAAGTAGAGATTGAGTTTTCTGCTGGCACAGGCCTAAGTTATCGCTTTATGCCAAATTGGTACTTTGGGTTAGAGACTGTTTATGAAACCGAGTATGAAACGGAAGTGGCTATGGAGCGCAACTCGGTGTTTGCGGGGCCATCGCTGCATTACGGCGACGAGAAATTCTGGTTGACGCTCACGTGGTTTGACCAAGTGCGTGGCGGTGGTGAAACCTATGAAGGCCAACCTTCTGGCTTGCACTTAATTGAAAAAACCAAAGAAGAAATACGCTTTAAAGTAGGCTTAAATTTCTAAGTTTGGCAACTGGTTCAGCGGCCCCATAATGCAGATGCCTAAGGGGCTGTTTGGTTTTTACGCTCAATTTTCAGCAGGTTTTTAATGCGTTCTTTACCCTTTTTTCTAACCTTGCCAGCGGCCACTATAGGCTCAGCAGCCATTGTTGCTAGCGCTCACGCCGAAGATTTTTTAACAATACCGCAGGCGCAGCAAGTGCTGTTTCCACACGCCAGTATCTTTTTAGAGACGGTGGTCACGCTAACAGATGCGCAGTTGGATGAAATAAAAAATATCGCCGGTGTACGCCAGCGCCAAAGTGTCCAAAAGGCGTGGCGCGCGGAAGCCAATGGCCAATTGCTAGGCTGGTTTTTGGTGGATGATGTAATTGGCAAGCATGATTTCATCACCTATGGCACCGCAATTTCTATTGACGGAAAGGTGCTGGGGATTGAAATTTTGAGTTATCGCGAAACCCACGGTGGTCAGGTTCGCCAGCCGCAGTGGCGCGCTAATTTTGTTGGTAAGAATGTACAGGATCAGTTTAAGTTGGGGCAGGATATTCCCAATATCAGCGGCGCAACTCTATCTTGCCGCAATGTTACCGATGGCGTTAAACGCCTTTTGGCTATTCACAAATTGGTGCTAAGCCAGACAGCCGCCGTAAAAAAATAACATGACTCAGCTGCAAAAGCGTATGCGCCCGCTGTTAGGTTGTTTTGTTGAAATCGCGCTGCCACAAACACCCATTACCCAAGCCGCCTTTCGTGCGGCTTTTTCACGTATAGAGCTTATCCAACAGCTGCTCAGTTTCCATAATCCCGCGAGCGATTTATCGCGGCTCAATGCGGCCCAAGGCAATGCGGTTGCTTGCCATCCTCTTAGTCTCCAGTGTTTTCGTCTTGCTAAGGCGGTTACGCGGGTGAGTGCGGGGCGGTTTAATTGCACGCTCGGCGCGGCGCTAACGAAACGTAAGCTTTTGCCTGCGCATAACTATGAACAACTCTATGGCGAGCAATTGCTGGCCGGTGGCGATTGGCGCGATCTCGAATTGAACTCAATCAGTGCACGTTTAGCACGGCCAGTGCTGGTCACTTTGGATGGTATTGCCAAAGGCTTTGCCGTGGATTCGGCCATCACTGAACTTAAATGCCTTGGTGTTAATGGTGGCTGGATAAATGCAGGTGGTGATATTCGCGTATTTGGTGATGTAGTTTTGCCTATTGCCGTACGTGATCATCAAGATAAAGAACATTTACTGGGCGGTTTACAAAACGCGGCTGTAGCGACTTCAACGAGTATCGCCACACCTGATTTCCCCGGGGTGTTATTGGATGGCTGCGGCCAAAGCCTACCGCCAATGACCAGTACGGTGATTGCCCACAGTGCTTGGCGTGCGGATGTGTTGACCAAGGTTGCCGCCGCTACACTCCCACGTGAGCGCGCAGAATACGTGGCCAGATTAGGTGGTCGTTGGATATCCCTATAAGCGCTAGCCCATGTAGAATGGCCGCCTTTCATTTGACGGAATGAAATCAAAAGCAGCTAAACATCATTATGAAAAAATCGCGTGTATTGTTATGGCTCATTTTAATAGCGGTTAGCGCTACGGGCGTCGCTCTTCATTTTATGGCACCTGCCAGTGAAGATGAATTGCCGCATCCGCTTAATGGCCTATTTCGCAGCTTGCATGGTGCTGTATCCATGCTTGCTATTTTTATGTTTGGATATTTATTTTCTGATCATGTACAAAAAAAATTAGCCAAATATAAATATCAGTGGCGCGCTCATGTGTGGGATGGGTATTGTCATCTCGCTGTTTGGGTGTTGATTATTATAAGCGGTTTATTACTCTATTACCCGCAAGAAACACTAACCGCTGTAGGTATCAATATCGTTTCAGTGCACTGGTATGTGGGCTTACTATTAATAGGATTATTTCCGCTGCACTTTTGGCGTAAAGCTCTTAAACGTTATTACTCGCGCAAGCAATGGGAGCGGTCAGTGGAGGACAAAAATAATATTGATCGCACTGAGCGATAAATATTTCGCTTCGAGATTGCGAGTAATCTCAAAGGAAGTTTTAAAGGAATAATGTAAATCTACGCTATTTGGTATTGGCTTTTAAAGCCTCTTTTCTTGCTTTGTGTGTAAGGATAAAAACTGAACTAGTTTCTTATGCGGCTAAAATTTTGAGCTAACCTAACTATCAACCAATATTTAGAACCTCAAAAGATACTTACCTACATGTCGCGCATACCTTCAACTTCGCTGAAATTAACGGATCTAGCTGATAATCCTAAAGTTGACGTTCCAATTATTAATTTTCGGTTTCAGCATTACAAATCGTTTTGGCGGGCGCACTGTTGGATGCATTAGTAACGCTTTTACATAAGCTCATCCATAATAAATACCCTATACGGCATCATTGAACGCTATGCGAAAACCAATTCCCACCCTTTTAGAAACAAAGCAGTTGCCACACTTCAGGTATTTAGAGCTCGATAAAGTTATTGTTCCGGTAAAAGTAGGTGATTTTGAGGCGGCTGTCTTAGATCTAAAATCAGCCAAGGTTGTTGGCTTTGATACTGAATCAAAGCCGGTCTTTGAGAAGGGCGCTATTAACGATGGGCCACATGTTGTTCAGTTTTCTAGTGAGAGTAAGGCGTACATATTTCAGTTGAGTAATCCTGAAAGCCATAACCCTTTACTGTATTTGTTAGCCGCTGAGGATATTAAGAAAATTGGTTTTGACTTGGCTTCTGATCGTAAGTTACTGCTAAAAAAGTTTGGGGTGTCACCGCGTGGTTTTGTGGATCTATGTCCTGTGTTCAAAAGGAAAGGCTATCGCAGCACTGTAGGCATAAGGGCTGCCGTAGCAATTGTGTTCAACGAAAAATTCCATAAATCTAAGCATGCCACTATGTCGAACTGGGGCAACTCAAAACTTTCTGACAGTCAGCTAATGTATGCTGCCAATGATGCTTTTGCTGCTTTACGTGTTTATTTGGCGTTATCAAACGATGCGGATGTTGTGGCAGTAATGAAGAGAGCGTGAAGTGCCTGCTAGTATCATTGAAATATATTAAAATTTAGGAGTGAAAATGAACACAAAAACGGTAGAGTTAACATTTGTAAAATCCACAAAGGGAACACATGTTTATGGTTCTGATCTTGAGGAGGCCGCAGCACCATCCGTCTATATAAAACGTTCTGCGTTGCCAGAAAAGCCGCCTACTGTAATTACGCTTACATTGTCGTGGGAATAGCGCTACACATGTCGTCATTATGTGCCCAAGGCCGTCCTTTGCGTAAATCGGAGTAGAATGTTCTTTTCTTCAAAGCGGATCTTGGCCACTTAAGATGGTTACGAAGCTGTTTGTAACTCCAAAATAGAAACAATCTGCTCTGCCTGTATGGCAAGCAGGCCCTATTTGCTCAACAAAGCAAAGAACGCAGTCACCATCGCAATCAATGCGCAGTTCCATTAATTTTTGTGTGTTGCCTGAGGTTTCACCTTTACGCCAGAGTTGCTGACGCGAGCGCGACCAGTAGCACACGTAGCCTTCTTGCAAGGTAATATCTAAAGCTTCCCGATTCATCCATGCCATCATCAATACTTCACCGGTATCGTGACGCTGAGTAATAACGGGGATCAAGCCATCATCATTAAAGGATAGATGTTGTAATGTTTTTTCTAAATCAAGTTGGCTTCCCCGTGCTAAATATTCGGCATCGAGAAAATATTTTTCGTTCTCATTCATATTTTAGTCTCGGCATTTAACCAATCGGCGATTTGTTCGGCGTAGTAAGTGATGATTAAATCTGCACCTGCGCGTTTGAATGCAATCATGGTCTCCATCACTACATCACGTTCATTAATGCAGCCTGCGGCGGAGGCGATTTTTAGCATGGCGTATTCTCCACTGACATGGTACGCCGCCAGCGGCAAGCGAGAATGTGCGCGAATATTGGCGATAACATCTAAATAAATAGTGCCCGGTTTTACCATTAAAATATCAGCCCCTTCTGCTTCATCTTGCAGTGATTCTGAAAGTGCTTCGCGCGCATTTGCGGGGTCGAGTTGATAGCTGCTGCGCGTGCCTTTAAAAGTACTGTCTACCGCATCGCGAAATGGCCCGTAAAAAGCAGAGGCAAATTTAGTGGAGTAACTCATGATAGGGATATGCGAAAAAT
>JAYWHF010000578.1:0-2457 GCA_043777855.1 Gammaproteobacteria bacterium
CTTGTTTATTTTAATCGCGCTTATCATCATGTGGGGCAGGCGACTGTTGCTTAACGCTAAAGCTGCTTAAACCCAAACCCCAATCGGATTGTATTTAATGGAAATCAAGGTTAATTTTCTCGACAAACTCAGGCTGGAAGCGAAATTTGATGATTTTACCGTCATCACCGATCAACCTATTCGCTACAAAGGCGATGGCTCTGCGCCTAGCCCATTTGACTACTTCTTGGCTTCGTCGGCGCTCTGTGCGGCTTATTTTGTGCGGGTTTATTGTTTGGCGCGGGATATTCCCACAGAAAATATTCGTTTGTCGCAAAATAATATTGTTGATCCAGAGAATCGCTACAACCAAAAATTTCAAATTCAGGTAGAGCTGCCAGAAGATATTTCTGAGAAAGATCGGCAAGGTATTTTGCGCTCGATTGATCGCTGCACCGTAAAAAAAGTGATTCAAACTGGCCCAGAGTTTTCGATAGACGCAGTGAATAATCTCGACCAAGACAAACAAGCAATGTTGATGGCGCAAGCAGACGGCGGCGCAAGCACTTTTATTTTGGGTAAAGATTTACCACTTGAGCAAACCATCGCCAATATGACGCGTATTTTGGCCGATCTTGGGGTAAAAATTGAAATTGCATCTTGGCGCAATCTAGTGCCCAACGTGTGGTCATTGCATGCGCGCGATGCCGCTTCGCCCATGTGCTTTACCAATGGTAAAGGTTCAACCAAAGAGAGTGCGCTCTGTTCGGCTCTGGGCGAATTTATTGAACGCCTTAACTGTAACTTTTTTTACAATGATCAATTTTTTGGTGAAGAAATTGCCAACAGCGATTTTGTACATTATCCCAATGAAAAATGGTTTAAGCCCGGCCCTAAGGGCGCGCTACCCAGCGAAATTTTAGACGACTATTGCTTGGCGATTTATAACCCAGAAGGTGAGTTGCTAGGGTCACATTTGATTGATACCAATTCAGGTATGGTGGAGCGCGGTATTTGTTCATTACCCTACGTGCGTCAGTCCGATGGTGAAACGGTTTATTTTCCCTCCAACTTAATTGAAAACTTATTTTTAAGTAACGGCATGAGCGCGGGCAATAATGTGCTTGAGGCGCAGGTGCAATGCCTGTCTGAAATTTTTGAGCGCGCGGTAAAAAAGCAAATTATTGAACAAGAAATTGTGCTGCCAGATGTGCCAATGCAGGTGTTAGAAAAATACCCAAATATTCTCGCCGGTATTAACGCATTAGAAGAACAAGGTTTTCCAATAGTCGTTAAAGATGCATCACTGGGAGGACAATTTCCGGTGATGTGTGTGACTTTAATGAACCCAAAAACCGGTGGTGTATTTGCATCCTTTGGTGGTCACCCGAGTTTTGAGGTGGCACTAGAGCGCAGTCTAACGGAGTTATTACAAGGTCGCAGCTTTGAAGGTTTAAATGATGTGCCGCGCCCCACGTTTAACAGCATGGCAGTGACCGAGCCTGAAAACTTTGTAGAGCATTTTATTGATTCTACTGGCGTTATTTCTTGGCGCTTCTTTAGCACAAAACATGACTATGAATTTTGCGAGTGGGATTTCTCCGGAACCAATGCGGAAGAAAGCGCATGTTTGTTAGCTATTTTAAAAGCGATGGGAAAAGAAGTTTATATTGCCGAGCTTTCTGATTTAGGGGCGAGCGCCTGTCGCATACTGGTACCGGATTATTCAGAGGTTTATCCGGTTGAAGATTTAATTTGGGACAACACCAATAAAGCGCTCGACTACCGCGCCGACATTTTAAATATTCATGAACTTACCAAACGAGGCGTGATTAAATTACTCCGTCGTTTGGACGATAACCAATTAGATAACTACACAGATATAAGAACACTCATTGGTATTGAGTTCGATGACAATACCGTGTGGGGCCAGCTAACGATTCTTGAGCTAAAAATTCTTGGCTATCTCTCCATAGGGGATCACGAGGAAGCTATTGAATTAGTCGCCGAGTTTTTACAATACAACACAAATACTTTAGCGCGTAACTTATTTTATCAAGCGATACATGCAGTGCTTGAAATTACATTGGATGAAGAGCTGGAACTTGAAGACTTCATCACCAACCTTAACCGCATGTTCGGCAAAGACATTATGGACAATGTAGTTGGCTCGATAACAGGAGAAGTGAAATTCTACGGTCTCACCAAAACCAGCATGAAACTAGAAGGGCTAGACAAACACCAACGGCTCATTGATAGCTATAAAAAACTTCACCAAGCCCGTGCGAAATATGCAGAAAAATAGTGAAGCTCAGCCATGAATGAATTCTCGAGTCAATTCTTAGGTCAATGGTTGCCCACGATTATTGCCATGGTTATCACTGGCGCTTTTGCGGGAATATTGGCGGGCTTGCTCGGTGTTGGCGGCGGCATTGTTATAGTGCCGGTGCTGTATTTTGTATTGCAGTCTGCGGGTGT
>JAYWHF010000579.1:0-2457 GCA_043777855.1 Gammaproteobacteria bacterium
TAGAGGTCACTTTTTTTATTAGAAGCATTCTGCAAAACGCACATATGTGAAAAATTGCAGGCATCGCAACCGTTATTTCGACTTACGTCCATTTAAATACAAGCGTAGCAGTGCAGGGCTAATGTTTTGCACGGCTTCGCGCGATTGAATCTCTTCACCCCCCGCCATAAATACTTTTAACAACTCAATCATTGCGCCGGTACTGCTGCTCGATAACCTTGGAAATTTATGAAGGTGATGAACTAATCCAGGATTTTTTACCAAAATAAATGCCGGAAAAAAAGATTTTGCGCCTCCGTCGTTAATATCCCAAAAATCTTCCCACAGCGCCCAAAGGCGCGGCGATATTTTTGACTCAACCGCGACTTCAGCTAAGTTGGCATCGCATTCAAACAACAAACACCAAGCAATCAAAGCCTCACTGGTATTTTGTAACCGCTCATGGCACATCGCAAATCGTTGCAGCAATGCTGCTGACGTGAAAAGGCTGGGCTCTTGCGCTAACGCTAAGAGCGCCGCCGACCAGTCGGGAACTTGCGTCAACATGTAACTGACATGGAGCTTTGGGTGCAGCGGATTAAACGCAACGCCTTGAGCTGATATACCAAGCCTGCGCCACGCGAACGCTATGTAGTCACGGGCGTTGCTACCCAGTATGTCCCGCGCCAAGAGTACAACTTCTTCCTCCAGCGCATTTACTTCTGCCGCTAAAGATTCAACATTAATTGTGGCGCTCGCCAGCATATGTGAACCATAGTTAATTAAGTCTTGGTAGCTTCCTAATTTAACGTGCTTGGGATTCAACTGCGTGAGCTGTTGCAATTTTTTTTGCGCAGCGTCAAATTGTCGCCCAGCTAAATTCGCTTGAATTTCGTTTTCACAAATAACGGCTGTGTTATCCAAAAACAAATCTAATTGAGGTACGTCGTTAGCTCGCAACCAATGCTGCGTTAGGCCTTGATGCACACTCAACGTCTTACTGGCTTTTAAGAGTTTTTGGCCACCAGAGATCCACGCCGTATAATCATGGGGTTCACCAACCAAGCCCAAGGCTCTTCCCTGTAATTCTGTTTGAGCGATAAACTCGAGCAATTTTTCTTGATCAATTTCAAAAGATGACTCAAGAAATTCTTGTTGGCCATACCGCCACGCTTCGTACGCAGAATAAGAAAGTAAATCTTGCTGTAACAACCAATCTAATAAACAAAAATTACCCTGCTGGCTTAAATATTTTTCCAGCTCAGCAATCGCAAGGTGATTAACCATCAAGGGTTTGTTGTGAATCATAGTGAACTATTCTCGTCTTGCCAGAGCGCCATTAAGTCTTCAAATTTAAACGCAAAGCTTTCACCACTGAGCTGCGCTTGATTGTTAACGTGCTGGCTGAGGAGTGCTTTGCGCGCCTGCAACTGCGCAATTTTTTCTTCGATGGTATTTTCAGCAATCAGTTTATAAACAAACACTGGCTTGTCTTGCCCAATACGATGGGCGCGATCTGTAGCCTGTTGCTCCGCCGCTTGGTTCCACCAAGGGTCGTAATGAATAACCGTGTCCGCGTGGGTTAAATTCAGACCCGTGCCGCCGGCCTTCAAACTAATGAGAAACACAGGTGCTTTTCCTGCCTGAAAATCATCGACTATTTTTTGTCGATATTGGGTTTTTCCGGTCAGCATCAAATACTCAATACCTTCTTTCTTTAAAGATTCAGCAAGCAGCTCCAACATACTCGTGAATTGTGAAAATACCAAAATAGCTCGATCTTCAGCCACCAATTCGCGCAGCATGTCAATGCAGTGCTCGCGCTTTGCAGACCCAATATTAGGTTCATTCAACAGCGCCGGATCACAACAGGCTTGCCGCAACTTTAACAAAGCGTTGAGTACCATAATATGCTGCTGCCCTTGAGCCCCGTGGCCTTCCAAATCCAGCTGCAAATCCGACCAACAGGCACTTTTTAGTTTCGCATAGAACTGTTGTTGATCGTCACCCAGTGCAATCGTTTGTAAAATTTCAGTTTTAGCAGGAAGATCACGAGCAATTTGGTTTTTACTGCGACGCAACATGAAGGGTGCAATTCGCTCCAGCAATTGGGCCATGCGCGATTGATTGCCGTCTAGTTCAATAGGTTTTTGAAAATAGGATTTGAAATTTTTTGCGTTACCGAGGCAGCCTGGCATTAAAAAATCCAGTATTGACCAGAGCTCTCCAAGATGATTTTCTACCGGCGTTCCGGATAAACATAACCTATTCTCACACGACATTTCCCGCACTGCCTGGCTAACGCGGGTGCGGGGATTTTTTATCGCTTGGGCTTCATCTAAAATAAACCAACTCACTGATTGCGTTTTCCATTGCGCAAGATCATTGACGAAAAGTTGATAACTGCTCAGCACTATGTCGTAGTCATCTAAGCTTGACCAATTCTGATGCCGATTGATTCCATGAATTATTTTGCAC
>JAYWHF010000580.1:0-2457 GCA_043777855.1 Gammaproteobacteria bacterium
GGTGAGTTGTGTACCTATAGCTTTATGCAAGAGCGCAGCAACAACCGATGAATCCACACCACCGGAAAGCCCCAGCAACACTTTGTCACTCCCCACTTGCGCGCGAACTTTTTTAATCGCGTCTTCAACAATATTCGCGGGTGTCCACAAAGATTCACAACCGCAAATATTTACAATGAAATGTTCGTAAATGCGCTTACCTTGCAAGGTGTGGGTTACTTCTGGATGAAATTGCACACCGTATAATTTTCTGGTGTCGTTGTACATGCCAGCAATGGGGCAAGATGGCGTTGACGCCAGCAAATGAAAACCTTCCGGCATTTTAGTGACTTTATCACCATGACTCATCCACACATCTAGCAAAGCACTGCCATCATGATCAACATGATCTTTTACATCTTGCAGCAAGCGACTGTCACCACACACCTTAACTTGCGCATAACCGAACTCACGAACATTTGAACCTTCAACCAAGCCACCCATTTGCATGGCCATGGTTTGCATGCCGTAGCAAATACCTAACACAGGCACGCCTAAATTAAACACCACTTCAGGTGCGCGTGGTGAGCCCGCGTCTATCGTTGACTCGGGGCTTCCCGCTAAAATAATTCCGCGCGGATTGTACGCGCGAATTTCTTCTTCACTCATATCCCATGCACGGATTTCAGAGAAGACACCAATCTCACGCACACGGCGCGCAATAAGCTGAGTGTATTGCGAACCGAAATCCAAAATAAGAATACGCTGTGCGTGAATATCATGAGTCATGTTTTTTCCTAGAAAAAAAGAAAATTAAGATAAAAATAAAATGAATTTGTTTAAATGAAAAACTCGGGCGCACCCGAGTTTTTGTTCACAGCAAACATAGTTAAAAATTAACGTCCGCCCACCGGATAATTCGGTGCCTCTTTCGTAATCTGCACATCATGCACGTGGCTCTCGCCCATACCAGCTGAGGTGACACGAACAAACTCGGGCTTAATCCGCATGGTTTCTAAATCGGCGCAGCCGGTATAGCCCATTGCCGAGCGCACACCACCCATCATCTGATGAACAATGGCACTCAAGGAACCTTTGTAAGGCACGCGGCCTTCAATACCTTCAGGTACCAATTTTTCTGCACCTTCGTTGGCATCCTGGAAATAGCGATCACTCGAACCCTGGGTTTGTGCCATAGCGCCCAACGAACCCATGCCGCGATAGGCTTTGTAGGTACGCCCCTGAAACAACTCCACTTCGCCCGGCGCTTCTTCAGTACCTGCAAACATGGAACCCATCATGACCGCGTGAGCACCCGCAACAATCGCTTTGGCAATATCGCCAGAATAACGAATACCGCCATCCGCAATAGCGGGTACGCCTGTGCCTTTTAACGCGGCAACCACGTTGGCAATAGCAGAAACCTGGGGAACGCCAACGCCACTTACAATGCGAGTTGTACAAATAGAACCTGGGCCAATACCCACCTTGACAGCATCCGCGCCCGCCTCAACTAAAGCTAACGCCGCCGCACCGGTAGCAATATTGCCGCCGATAACCTGAACTTCCGGGAATTTGGTTTTAATGGAACGCACTCGGTCGAGTACATTTTTGGAGTGACCGTGGGCGGTATCTACCACCAATACGTCTACTCCTGCTTCAACCAATGCCGCAACGCGATCATCAGTATCGCGGCTAGTGCCTACGCTCGCGCCTACACGCAAACGGCCTTCGGGATCTTTACAGGCGTTAGGATATCGCTCGGCTTTGTTCATGTCTTTAACGGTAATCAACCCGCATAATTTGAAACTGTCGTTAACGACCAGAACTTTTTCAATTCGATGTTTGTGCAAAAGATTGCGAACTTCCTCAGGTGATGCACCCTCTTTCACGGTCACCAACTGCGACTTAGGCGTCATGATTTTAGAAACCGTTGCATCGAGATTCGTTTCAAAACGCACATCGCGGCCAGTAACAATTCCTACTAAATCACCGTTATCCATAACCGGCACGCCCGAAATATTATGCTTGCGCGTTAGAGCTATCAAATCGCGAACCTTCGCATTTGACTCAATTGTGATAGGATCTTTTACCACACCCGCTTCAAACTTCTTGACCGCACGTACTTCAGCAGCCTGCTCTTCTATCGACATACTCTTGTGAATAATGCCGATACCACCCTCTTGGGCAATAGCTATCGCCAAGCGCGCTTCGGTAACAGTATCCATTGCTGCCGAAATCAACGGGATATTTAGCTGAATGCGGCGAGTAAGCTGGGTTCGCAAAGACACATCTTTGGGCATAACGTCGGAATAACCGGGCACCAAGAGCACATCGTCAAACGTTAGGGCTTCTTCAGCAATTCGCAACATAACAACCAACCTTAAACCAAAGGAGAAAATAGCGAGGAATTATAGCGACTTAGGCTACATGGGTAAACCTAAACCTAGCGATGGTTGGGCGGCACCAGATACCTGC
>JAYWHF010000581.1:0-2452 GCA_043777855.1 Gammaproteobacteria bacterium
CTGGCGTTGCTAAAGTGGCGTTTTGTTTCTTCAATAATCGCTGGCGGAATTTTTAAGTAGTTCAAATAGACATTCAGATTTTCGCCTTGATTAATGGCGATTGTGTCTTCCTCCCAGCTTTGTGCTAAATCCTCGAGCCACGCCTGTTCTTGCCGTTCCGCGGCGTGCTCAGCTTGCTTAATGAGCTCCCTTGTCGATGCAATCTGTGCAAGATTATGTGCAAATTCTTGCTTAAGACTGGACCTCAAATTTCGCAATGTTTGCACACAGTTTGCGTTCCAAGATTGCACCAGCGCCGAAGCTGAAAGTAATCTTTCGCGGGTCAAGCGCAGCTGGCGTCGCTCCAGCCAAATCACCCACAAGACTATATTAACGTCGGCGCGATAGACGTCCTGTAACTGCAAACAACAATCGGCGATTTTCGGCTTTTCATACAGCGATAGCGAAAAATTCCAAAGCAGATCTTCAGAGTGATTCATAGATAAATCCAGTAGCGGAAGGGTATAGCAAGTCTGCTAGAATGCGCGCCATGATTCAATTGCAAACTATCTCGTTACAGCGCGGCGCCAAATTTCTACTGGATGCCGCCGACCTCACGATCTACCCGGGCCAAAAAATCGGCCTGATTGGTGCTAACGGCAGTGGCAAATCCACTCTGTTCAACATGTTGCTGGGCAAATTACTCAGTGATACCGGCACAATGGACATACCCAAGCAATGGCGAACCGCGCATATGGCGCAAGAGGTTGGGCATACAAGCCGCAGCGCGCTTGACTATGTGTTAGATGGCGACAGCGAACTGCGTCGCCTTGAGGGTGAAATTGCGGCGGCTGGTGGCGATAGTGCCAACCACAATGGGAATAGGCTTGCCCACCTTTACGGAGAAATGGAAAACATTTTTGCGTACACGGCGCCTTCGCGCGCGCAACAACTCTTAAACGGATTAGGTTTTGCAACGGGCGACGATACCCGTCCCGTCACTGATTTTTCCGGGGGCTGGCGCATTCGTTTAAATCTTGCGCAGGCTTTGATGTGCCCCTCCGATTTACTCTTGCTCGATGAGCCAACAAACCATTTGGATTTGGACGCAACTCTGTGGCTTGAGGAATGGTTAAAGCGTTATGCCGGTACACTTATTATTATTTCGCACGACCGCGATTTTCTCGATAATATTGTCGATCGCATTGTAAATATCGAAAAGCAAAAGCTGGATAATTACAGCGGCAACTATTCTGCCTTTGAACGTCAGCGTGCAGAAAAACTCGCACAACAACAATCAACATTCGAAAAACAACAAGAGCGTATTGCTCATGTTGAAAGCTACATTCGCCGTTTTCGCGCATCGGCTACTAAAGCCCGCCAAGCCCAAAGCCGCATAAAGGAATTAGAGCGCATGGAAAAAATAGCGCCCGCGCATATTGATTCGCCGTTCAGCTTTACGTTCAAATGTTCTGAGAAGATGTCAGTTCCCTTGGTGCATATCGCCCGAGCAAATATCGGCTATCGAGAAGCAGCAAACTCAGTCGAAAAATCTATTCTGCAGAACGTCGAATTAAGCATTCGCGCTGAAACACGTATTGGTCTGCTCGGGCCCAATGGCGCCGGCAAATCCAGCCTGGTAAAAACACTTGCCGGTTTATTACCCCTACTGTCGGGTGAGCGTACTAACGGCGAACATTTTAAATTGGGCTATTTTGCACAGCATCAGTTAGAAGCGCTCGACATCAATGCTTCCGCCGCACTGCATATTCAGCGCATGGCACCCCTCGCGCGCGAACAGGAAATTCGCGATTTTCTCGGTGGTTTTGATTTTCACGGCACTCGAGCTTTTGAACCTATCACTCACTTTTCTGGAGGTGAGAAAGCGCGTTTGGCACTCGCACTTATCGCGTGGGAAAAGCCCAATGTATTATTGTTAGACGAACCAACAAACCATTTAGATTTGGAAATGCGGCACGCGCTCACCATGGCGCTACAAGACTTTGACGGTGCAATAATTATTGTGTCTCACGATCGCCATTTGCTGCGCAACACGGTGAATGAATTTTTACTCGTGGCCGACGGCAGTGTTAAGGAATTCGATGGTGATCTTGAAGATTATTACAAGTGGCTTTTACAACAACGTCAACTGCAATCAGCTCTGGAACCGCAGGGGTTACCAGATGCTGAAGGTAAATTTGATAAGAAAGTGCTGCGCCAACAATCAGCCGCACAACGTCAACAACTAAAGCCTCTGACTAACAAATTAAAAACGATTGAAGCCAGCATGGATAAGTATCAAAAAAAGCTTAGCGATATCGAAGTTCAATTGGGCGATAGCAGTATTTACGACGATAAAAACAAAGCAAATCTACAACAGCTATTGCTTGAGCAAGCAAAGTCACAACAAAGCTTAGACGAAGCAGAAGAACAATGGTTACTTGTCAGCGAAGCTATCGAAGCCGCGAGCAGC
>JAYWHF010000582.1:0-6787 GCA_043777855.1 Gammaproteobacteria bacterium
ACCGCTGCCAGCTGCATTTTGGTTTATGGCAACGTCGCTACTCGGCTTTGTATCCTTCGTGAGACAAAATCGCGCCGCAAAAAAAATGAAAAGCTTGAACTAACATACTGAGCTTTTAAAGCGTGGCCTTAACGAACAACAGCGAAGGGATACTGAATAACCAAGGAAGATAAAAAAGACAGGAGTAAAAATAGGCAGGGGGTACTCGATATACATGCGGGAATTTTTAGTGATTAGCAATAAAAGGGCAGCGTCGGTTCAGTCGCTCTACATTCTACTGCGAATAGAATTTAGAACACCAACGCTGTCGAGTATTACGTACTAAAAGTTCGACAGTATTAAACAGCGATTTTCTTACGACCTATTCCTACAAGAAAGGCAATTGCTGAACCAAAAAACCACACTGCAGCTGGAAGCGGGACAGGACTAGGTTGTTCCTGTGTCACATTTCCATACAATCTCACTTGATCGCCTTTTGAAAGCGTGAGAGTGAGTGTGGTTAACATTGTTTCGCAAGCGCCACCACCAGTTCCACAATCTAACGTGTTAACGGCAGACCAATTTCTAGTAGCAGTTCCGCTAGCAATTGAGAACAAAGAACCTATGTCAACATTCTTTGAAATTTGGTTTTGATCAACCGTCAAATCCCATGAACGCATAATATTGCCGTTGCCATTCGCTGGAGTTATTTTTGCGCCTGCTACCCCACCAGCATCCTTCAATACTGCTGTTAAATTGGCAGAAGAATTAACTTCACCAGTCAAGTTAGGGAACAAAGGTGTATTGTAACTTATTGAGTAAGTTTGGTTAAAAGCTGTATTGTTAGCCAGAGAAAGATCAAAACTCAAGGTAGGATCAACGTCAAAGGTAAGATCGTTTATATACAAAGCTGCCGTCGTATCAAAGCCACCTGTCCCATTTTTCCATCTCAAGCTAGTGCTAATTAAATCATTTAATACATGGCCGTCGTCCGTCGTTGTTTGTGACCAATTTGCACTATTGGTTAAATCCCATAACTTGGTTCCTGACGTTCCAGCGACCAAGGCGCCATCATCGTTAGTTTGTTGAATGCTAACAAATAAATTTACTGATGCTGCTTGAGTTTCTAAAGCTAGTAGCGCACTCAATGCCCCCGCTATCAATATAGATGTTTTCATTTTATAAGAGATGTTCATATGTAACCCTTCTAGTTGGTAATAATAATATTAATCACTATTTAGTAAAAAACGAAAAATAACATGTTCACTTTCGATGCTTACTAACTTTCGCACACGCTTCTAACCCACCAACGACTATTAAGCCTAGTCTTAAAACAGTTATAGAAAATATTGAAATAAATGCTCAGGCTCGTTCAACTACAGCAATAGCAATTATCGAGAAGGAAGCTAGCAAATCAATAAGTCATTTCGTTTATAGATATATGAATTCTTATTGACAGATTTATGAATGTTTTATAAAGCGGAATTATCAAGCGTGGCTTTTAATTGAATGGCCTAATAACCGGAAAAATCTCGGGAGACATTTAATAAGCTACGGCACTCAATATTGAAAATAAAGCAGCGAATTAGCAGTTTTACAATCTACTAATCACATAGTTTAAATACCAACGCTGCTTTATCCAGATTTTAAAACTTCATGTGCATATCGATTTGCCACACATCAACACCAAAGGGTGCGCCGTGTATTTCATTGGCACTTAACAATTGAAAACTTGTCCACACATTATCGGCCCACCCATACTGCGCTTTAAGAATATAACCTGACGCATCGGTTCCACCCAAATGGAAATCTGAGTCAGTAAATGCATCAAGTACTGCATCACTTTCCAACATTTTATAGGCTACAGACACATTCCAGTCATTCTTTTTGGATATTTTTGGCCACCCGACCAACACTTCAATCTTATGCCCATCGACATGATCTTCAATGGCATTTGCGTCAAAATCTAATTGCGTTGACGCCTCTAAGTCCAGTAGATTTTCTCGTGCGTTAAAGCCGATATTTCGTACAAAATCGGCAATAAAAACAATGTGCGTTGGCGCAAAATTAGCAATGTCATACACAACCGTAATATTCGCTTCTTTATAATCGGATGCTAAGGCCGCAAATTGTGTATTGGTTTTATCATCGTTACGTATATCGAATAATGTATTGCCTTTCTGCACAAACTTTGGCGCCGTAAAATCCTGTAGATTGCTGCCAAAACTGTTGAACTGCCCGCGGATATTGTCGTAACTGTAGTAAGCCAAGCCGAACTTGAGTGAATTTTGATTTTCCCACAAAAAATTAAACCCGGCTTGAGCGCCGTAGAGCCATTTATCATTGGAGCTTTGTTCAATATCGTCGATCGGAAATGCGCCCAAAGTAATGTAGGGATCTAAGCCGCTTTCCGCACTTGCTAACCGGGCACGAAGTGGAGCATAAGTTGTTGCCAATCCGCCAAAACTTATATCGTCGTCCCACACCAAGTCGGTGGACAACCAAGGATTGGCAAAACGCCCCGCCCACATCTGCAACTCTTTGGCGGGTGATTTATACCCGAGATAAGCGCGATCCAAATTAAACGCGGAATTTGACAAGCTCGTGCCTAAGGTAAAATTAGAAGATACGGGATTTGTGCCGCTGCCCGATGCTAGGCGCAAGCCTAAGTCCCATCCTGATGCAACTGCCACGTTAACGCCTAGACGCGCTCGCAAACGCAGCCTCTGTGTATCTTCGGTGGTGTTTAAAAAAGCGGCTTGGCCGGCAGGAATTGTTCCACCGGCTTTATTTACAGCAAGAATATCGATGTATTGCTCAGAATTTTCTTCGGCAAACTTATCAACCTCTGCACGAAAACGCACGTCACCGGTCAGTTTAATTTTTTGTAACCATGATGGCCAAGAGTTAGGTACGCCCCAACGTTCTGTCTCTGCTTTTTTCATCACAGATTCAAGCACATTTTTTTCGACATCGGCCTGCACTTCATTGCGGATTTGATCGCGCACATTTTTAGAAACATAAGGTACGCGAACCACACCTGGCTCTATCGCAACGGGTTTATCCTTTTGCGAGCTGGGCACGACTTCAGTAGGGTCACTGTAACGCTTGGCGGTTTCTTGTTCTGCCTTAGTGTTAAGTGTGCGCGCCGTTTCAGCATCAATAATACCTTTCTGCACCAAAACATTAATCAAGGTTTGCGTTTTTACTTGCAGTTGTAGAACATCTTTTTCACTCATGGGCGGCGCACTTTTAGTCGCCTCTTCTGCAAGACTGGTGTGTGTTGCACTCAACAATGCACAGGCAAGTAGTAATTGTGCTGATGATCCATTTTTCATAACGTCTGTTCTCTGTATTTTTGGTGAAGTGGTAGTGAAAAATTGCTAAATTTGTGCCCTGCAAATATGTCTATGTCTATCAATACTTATACGTCAGGTTGAAACTCGTATGGGTCTCACCTTTTTCTACATCACTGGTCGATTTACCACATAGGCCGCCACAAGCATCTCGCAGCGGATACGCCCAGCTAAGTTCAGCTGTGATGTCTTTAAAACTCGAAAATGTCAACCCAAGACCAGCACTCGCCAGATCAAAACTATTTTTTTGATCTGGCAGGGGGTTAATAATTTCCACCGCCCCACCTTCAAGAAAAGTAAACAGTTTTAAATCTGAAAATGATTTGCGCGCTTTCAAGAGTGTTGGTGTAAACAATTCAATAGAACTGACAACCCCTCTATCCCCAAGATTTTGCGATTCAAAATAGCCGCGCACCGTACTTACACCACCGATACTGATCTGTTCATTGCTAATTAGAGGGCGTTCAGAGATTTGCATTTTTAATTTGTTAACCAAACTAAAGTCAGCCGGTAAATTCGTATTGCGCTGGGCGAAGGCTTTCCAGTAGAAAAAGTTTGGTTCGGCACCAAAGCGTTTATCGGAAAATTCCTCTTGCTTATTAAACAAGTCGCGCACGCCAAAATATAAACCACCACCAAGCTGAGTACTTGATTCGGCCGCCCGCCACGTGGCTTTGTATTCAGCTGCCCATAGCACATAGCGTATGGGTGTTGCGATTTGTTGTGAAGAATCCAACGATGGCGAAGCATCCGTATTTTCTTTATTTTTAACAGTAACAAGCTCCATCACATCTTTGTAATCAAGGCCTAGTGTCAATACATGTTGAAAGTTAGCACTGTAATTTATCGGCTTCACGTAGCGCAAACCGCCAATTTTACTATCACCAAAAATTCGTATTCCGTTAATTTCTGTCACAGTATTGATAAGACTCTTGGAATACACACCGTATAGTGCCAAGCGACTTGCGCCTTTCTCTACGGGCAATACATAAGTGCCAGACACTACTTTTATTTCTTCCAAGTCTTCGGGCGTAATTTGCATTTGCAACGAAAAATTATGAAATTTATTCCACAAGTTTTCATAACCTACACTGGCGCTAAGGCGTGTTGCCGTTGTGTTGGCCGATGCATAATTGTTGTATTCAATTTCGCCGTGCAGTGGTAATTGATCTTTTACTTTTAATTCGATGTTTACGCTGCCGGGGGTTTCTCCTTCTTTTAATACCGGCACTACCCGCAAATCAGAACTTAAACTATTTAGGCTGTTAAGTTCTTGCTGTAATTTTGGGATATAGAGTGCGCTACCTTCTTTAACAGATGGAACGCGCGCTTTAATATCGCTCAATAAAAAGTAATCAGATCCGGTAACTTTTACCCCAGAAATTACACCTTCGGTGACATTCAATTTTACTTTTCCGCCCACAACATCTTGTTCTGGAATATCAACGACTACTACGGGAAAGCCGGAATCACGATAAAGTTTTTCTAAAGCACGCGCGGCCTGCTCAACAACTGAGAAGCCTTTTTCAGGGCCAACGTAAGGGGTTAGCACGCTTTCAATGGTCTCGGGCGCAATCAGGTTGACACCGTGAACGTCAAATTCCCAAATATTAAATTTAGGCTCGGCTCGTTTAGGTTTTTCGACAGGCGCTATTTCTTTAGCTTCGGATTCGTTGACTATGGGGGTTGCCGCCTCACCAGAAACTTGGGCATACAATAGGTGTGAGCCAAGTGCTAATGGAAAAAAAACGGCCCCACGCAGCAATATATTATTGAGAGAACTCAACTGGCTTTTACTGCGCAAGCTAAACTGACTTTTACTGCGCAAGCTCAACATACTGGCGGCCTTAACTGCTTTTGTTACACACATCCACATCACAGAATTTATTTCTCCACTCGTTTTTACAACATCTACTTTTTTCTGACAGAAAAATATTTGATTAGAAATCAAAACCTAAAATATCAATCGTGACAAACGCTGAGCCTTTTTGATCAAGCGCTTCAGATAGCCCGCCGCCGAGTGATTCTTTTGCTACTGAGTCCGCGGCTGATGCAGTCGACGCGCCGGCAGTCGCCACACCTGCCGATATGCCAGTGCTTACGGGAATTCCTATAGACACGCCACCCACGTCAATGTTGTCGGCACCGATAACTTGCTGCGCTGCAATCAACACATCGCCTTGCGAACCTATACCTGCATCGCCCGCATTTACCACACCGGTTGGTGCGAATAGATAAACCGCCCCGGGTGAACGTTCTTGCGTAAAGCGCGAGTTACGAATACCACTGCCAGCAACCGCGGCCTGAAAATTGACTGAGCCGTCATCATTAATAACCGGTGGAGGAACCGAAAGCGCCGATTTAGCACCGCGCCCCGCATCGATATTACCCTTGGATGCCCAGAGCAATATGTCACCGCCATCGAGTGCAAACACGCGCGAGGCGTTTACATTAATACTGTCACTCACGCTGGCATTGACGCTGCCGTTGCGCAATGCAATCAAGCCCAACTTGGAGGCTTCCTTTTTAACGCCGCCACCGATGGCCGCCGCGCCAACATCAATTCCACCACCGGGCGCCAACAAGTTCACATCACCGCCTTGTTGCGTTTGCACCGTACTGAAAATTAAACTGATATCACCTTGGTAGGGCGGATTGGCTTCTTCAGCCGTAGCGGTAGGGGCGAGCGCTGCGTTAGGAAACAGCGCTGCTATGGCTAAACTACTGCGCGCGAAACCATCTTTGTTTTTATCGACGATGGAACCTGAAACATCCTGTATACCGCCCTGCTTTACCTCATCAAAATAGGTTTGCAAAATTAAGCCGCGCTGCGCTTCAACGGGTGCTGCCTTGAATGCCGCTAGCGCCTGTTGATGTTGCTGTTCCAAGGGAAGTGCAAGCAGTGCCACGGCGGCAAGACGGCCGCCACCAAAACGTTCCGAAGTAACCAGCTCAATCAATTCACCCGCATAGTTATCGCCACGTTCATTGGCGACGCGGAAGGCAATTTGCTGCTGTTTAATGGCGGGGAGATTTTTAAAATCATCGCGAGCAGTAGCGACATAGGTGTTTACCTCGCTATCCGAAAGCTCTGCTAGCTTTAATCCAGAAAAATAGTCGCGGTGTGTAATCTTGCTCACTGACTTAATGAATCGCTCGGCATTCGAGCGATTGGTCACATTGCTATTTAAGGCTAGGTTGATGAGTTGGTCGCTGGTGGTTACCCCTGTTAACGCTGCAAAGTTTCCAAAATAGCTGTCAACAAAACCAGCATAATCTGGTGCAGTTTTTAAACCCGCGAGCAAATTAATACCCGCGCCCGACTCTTCCCCAAAACCATTTTTGAGTAAATTAGGATTACGCAATGCGCCTATGGATTGCACGCCACGCGAAGCGCCTAAGTTAATGTTGCGGCCCGCCAAGAGATCTAAACGGCCGAAACCGGCGATATC
>JAYWHF010000583.1:0-2449 GCA_043777855.1 Gammaproteobacteria bacterium
GCAAGGTGTTGTCGGTGCCGCTGTTGGCTGGTTTATCATCAATTTTATTGGCTTCATGATCAGTCTTGAATGGTTAAAACGGAAATAGTATGAAAGAAATTGCCAGACGGTTTTACTGGATATTGACTTATCAATTGGGTTTAGATCTTCGAAAGTTATTTCGTTTTTTTTGGGGGATACCGAGGTACATTAAGAACTGGATTGCTTTTAGCCGCCTGTACAGTGGGCGTGTTAATTTTTTCCCTTGCCTTCATGATTGGTACGAGGAAGGGGGCACGACAAAAAACGAATATTTCTGGCAAGACCTCTACATAGCTCGCAAAATCTATTCAGCGAATCCCCAAAAACATATCGACGTTGGTTCGCGTGTAGACGGGTTTGTTGCTCATATTGCCAGCTTTAGAGATATTGAGGTGATAGACATACGCCCAGTCACTTCAAAAATTCCTGGGGTAACGTTTAAACAAGCCGACGTTATGGCAAATAATTTTTCGCTCAGTTCGCAGTGCGATTCACTTTCTTGTTTACATGCACTTGAGCATTTTGGACTGGGCAGATACGGCGATCCAATTGATCCGCAAGGTTACATCAAGGGTTTGGCTAACATGGCAGCACTTTTGAAAACAGGAGGCACTTTTTATCTGGCAACTCCTGTAGGTCGCGAACGGGTTGAGTTCAATGCACATCGCGTATTTGATCCGCGATCGTTGTTGCAAGTAGCTGAGTCTCATGGGTGTTCACTAGCAGGATTCGCATGGTTTACACAGGGCGATGGATTAATCGAATCAAAAGCTTTCTTGGCAGACATTGCGATATTAAGTGAAGCAAGTTACAGCTTGGGCATTTTCACTTTCACAAAAAAATAAGGATGGTATGGTGAGGAACATATTAAAAAAATTGGTTGGCGCAAATGAGAATGAAGAATTCCGGCAAGAATGGTTAAAAAAAGCTTTGGCAGCTGTGCCGAAGGGTCACCGCTTGTTGGATGCTGGTGCCGGAGAATTGCAGAATAAAAAATGGTGCAACCATCTCAGTTATGTTTCCCAAGATGTATGTCAATACGAAGGCACAGGCAATGCCCAAGGCTTTCAAGTGGGAACTTGGGATACCAGCAATATTGATATTGTTTGCGACATAGTCAACATTCCCGAACCAGATGCTGCATTCGATGCCATTCTATGCAGCGAGGTATTCGAGCACCTGCCAGATCCGTTGAAAGCACTTGATGAGTTTGCACGGCTACTTAAACCTGGAGGCGTGCTGATACTGACTGCGCCATTTGCATCTTTTGTGCACTTTGCGCCTTATCACTATGCTACTGGTTTTAGCCGTTATTGGTACGAATACCATTTGCCTTTGAAAAACTTTGACATAACGGGATTGACTGCAAATGGCGACTGGTTTTCTTATTTCAAACAGGAGACCTTGCGATTTCCCAGAATGGCTCGACTTTATGGTGACTGGTGTTGGCCATTTTCTTACGTAGTCGCAGCCATGGTGCTGTCATATTTTTTTATTCGAGGAAGATCAAAGTCTGCTGAAGATGTTGCCTGTTTGGGTTGGCACTGTATTTCCGTGAAACGAACAAATCAATCATGAGATCATTTATACAAAAACATTTATCAGATGCAACCAAGGATAAACTGCGCGCCAAGGCACCAGCTTTTGTTTTTCGAAAAAAATCATATTCTCAGTGTGGAGAAGACATATTGATTTCGTTTGTATTAGATATGCTTCTTGGCAGTCGTCCTAAAATTTATTTAGATATAGGTGCTAATCACCCATTTCACTTATCTAATACTGCACTGTTATACCAAGAAGGAGGTCGAGGTCATTTGGTAGAGCCAGACCCTAGATTAGCCTCATTACTGAAAAAAAGACGCCCTAGAGATACTGTCCTACAAGTAGGCGTTCATTTTTCTGGCGCTGAAGAAGCGCCATTCTTCGTACTTAATCCACCAACTCTGAACACTTTTTCGTATTCAGAGATGAAACGTTCTACAGCTATGGGACACACAGTTGCAGACACTGTGATAGTCAAGTTAGAGAATATCAATTCTGTTCTTGATCGTGTTGGCGAATTAGATTTTTTGAATATTGACATAGAAGGTCTCGATCAAGCTGTTTTAGAGATGATCGATTGGGACAAACATCGCCCGACGTGCATTTGTGTTGAGACGTTAAGCTATGATGTTTTTGATGAGCCCAAAAAAGTTACTGGGATTGCTAAACTGATGATTGATAGTGGTTATATTTTGTACGCAGACACCTACATAAACTCCATATTTGTAGACGCAAAGAAATGGCGGGCCCAGTGGACTAAGCATTCCTAGGTAAGGTTTTTTTGTAATATAGCGACCGAAAATAATTTGTATAAAGTTCAATAACCGCGTGGCTCTCATAGTGCAGTTTCACCATTTGCATAGCTTGACGCCCTAGCTTTTTGCGC
>JAYWHF010000584.1:0-2449 GCA_043777855.1 Gammaproteobacteria bacterium
TTTTTTCGATAAATTTTTCAGAGGTATAGACGGTTTTTATCCCCGCGTTTTTTACGCCCGATTGAATAGCGGCAGAGCTGGTGGTGAAATTGATATTCACTGCAGTTTGGCCATTCAGTAATACCGCCATATTGGTAATAATAGCCGCAGTGCTGGCCGGCAGGAGAATGGCTACATTTTTTTCTGAATCTATTGAACGCATCTTGTGAGCAAAGCTGGCAACTGCAGCCATCATCTTGCCGTGGCTCAGCTCAACACCATTGGTATCTATTGCGCAGGGCGCACCTAAATGCTCTTTGGCAGAGCGCATCCACGCCAACGGAAGAGGCTCAAACTTTTGTGATTGGTGTTCCCATGCATCAAATGAAAGTTCAAATATTTTTTGTTTTAATTCTTCGGCCTTGGTATCCATAGGCAGCGATTTACCAAAGGTAACAATCACTTCTCTGCGCAAACCGCGCGAGGTATTTTTGCGCAATTTTTCGCTGCCCGCGCGTGACAATCGGCTGCCCCATAAACCGTGCAAATAAAATGGAATAATTGCGCCCTCAACACCTTCTACTACGCGTTCAAAACCGGCGTGAAATAACCCGAGTGAACCTGTACGGCTAATTGCACCTTCTGGGAATAAACAAACTACCTCACCCGCTTTTAATAATTCATTAATTTTAACGAGCGATTCTTTACTTTGGCCGCTACTGATAGGAATTACACCAAAGAATTGAAAGATGGGTTTTAAATACCATTGCTCATAAATACTGCGCAGCATTACAAATCTAACAGGGCGCGGGCTGGCGATTTGAATCATCGCCCAGTCAATCCAACTGATGTGATTGCCCAACAACAAGGCACCGCCAGTTTTAGGCAGATTGTCAAAACCGACTATATCGACTTTGTATTTACCGGAAATAAAAAATCCTGCCACAATACGCGTTAAAGAATGCGGTAATTCGTACACGGTATAAATCGCACCGGCTAAAGCTACTAACATCAACACGAAAAATAATTGCGCGCTGGTCACGCCAATGGAAGCCAACACTATAGTCACGCCCAAGAAACTCAGCATGGCGATATTTTGAATCCAGTTGTTGCCCGCTAAGACGGTGCCCAACTCATCCGCTTTAGCGTGATATTGAATCAAAGCATTTAACGGAATAATAAAGAGGCCGCCCAAGAACCCCAACACGGTAAACGTCAGCGCCATACTAATGCGCGACTCCAACGCAGGCATAACGCCCAACAACAACGCAAAACCTAAAGCACCGATAGGAATTAAACCCAACTCAATATAATTTTTAGAAATTTTCCCTGCGAACAATGAACCTAAAATAATGCCTATACCCGTGCAGGCAATAATGCCTTGGATCACCAAAGTATCTGTTTCATGCAAAACTTCTTTTGCAAATGCTGGGAAGGAGGCAAACACCACTTGTGCAATTGCCCAAAACATAGACAAGCCGATAATAGATAACCAAATAGCGCGCTTGTTAAAAATGGTGGTTAAATTTTTCTTTAAATAGCCACCGCTAAAAAATTGGCCAGAGGAAAAAGATTTTCTGTCATCGCGCTCGCGTTTTGCTGGCAACTGATAAGCCATCCACAATTCAAAAATTGTGAGCGCCACTAAAATCCAACCCAAGGGTGCAATGTGACTAATTAAGGTTGCTGTGTCAGTGATCTGAATAGGTGCCAGTAATTTTTCAAATAAAGCAGAGAACACAAAAGTACCGCTGAGAATTGCCACAATCGTAATCGCCTGCACAATACCATTAGCACTCGCGAGTGATTGATCGCCTACTAACTCGCGAATGTAGCCATACTTTGCGGGCGAATAAATCGCGGCTTGAATGCCTAAAATTAAAGTCATCGCAAACGCAAACCAAAACCAACCTTGGTAGTAGGCGAAGGTAATTAAGAGCACGGCGACTAACGCGAACCAAGCGCTATAACGCATGACTTTGTGCTTGGGATATTTGTCGGCCAGAAAGCCAGCGGGCGAGAAAAGAAAAATAAACGGAATTAAGATGAGCGCATTAACGATTGCAGTCCATACCACCTGCTCTTGGCCATCGTAGGTTTTGAAGATGGTATTTTGAATAACAATCTTATGCCCCAAATCCACAAAGGCATTAATGAATAATACGATGAGGTAAGGCAGGAGGCCCTTAATCTTAAAAACGTCTTGCATTCTTACTTCTCCTTAATGGGTTATGGGCATAGCGCCCAGTTCAACCTGAATCAGCGCTGAAGGCGTGGCAAGAATGCCCACCCGCAGCAATATTTGCTACCTTTTATTGATAAGTAGCGTTAAAGTTCACAACAAGCATCGTATTTCGATACTTTTAATCTAAAGCACCAACTTAAGCCGTCTTGGGGAACTTATGGCTCAAATCAATTCTCTGCTAGCTACTTTGAAAAAAGCCCTTAAATCCCACGGCATTACCTATGC
>JAYWHF010000585.1:0-6777 GCA_043777855.1 Gammaproteobacteria bacterium
CTACACATCACTAACAATAACTCTTTAATTAAAATAAATAGAGCAACTTATGAGCAATCACTTTTCATCCACCTTGGTCTTTATAGTAGTGGCTGCTACCCTCACGGCTTGCGGCGGCGGTGGCTCTGGGAGCCCCGCGAAAGATTTGTCTCCTGTACCCAGCTCAGCCGCCGTGAGCTCATCGTTAACCGCGGTATCGAGCGCCGTCGTCGTTACATCGAGCTCTTTGAAAGATACCTCATCGGCGCCGGCAACACCGAGCAGCAACGCCTCGTCCACTCCCGTTGCGTCCGCATCATCAACGCCATTGGCAGCAAGCAGCACAGCGACGGCTCTTAGTTCAAGCTCTGAAAGCTCTCAATGGATAATCGTCGCATCGTCATCCACGGCGTCTGTACAAAGCTCTCATACGCCGTCGTCCATAAGTTCAGCAAGCCTAAGTTCAGCAGGTATAAGTTCAGCAAGTATAAGCTCAGCAAAAATAAGTTCAGCAAAGTCATCTTTACCGGTAATGAGCAGTTCTTCGGTGCAAAGCTCGCTGAAATCTTCCATGGCAAGCTCAGTTAAATCTTCCATGGCAAGCCCAGTTAAATCCTCCTTGCCCGTAACCAGCTCCTCAGTACAAAGCTCTGTGAAATCATCGATGCCCAGCTCCGTGAGTTCATCCATAGCCATCAGCTCGAGCAGTGTTTCTTCTGCCAGAAGCTCACCAACGCCAACCTCGAGTAGCAAATCATCCCTCGAAAAATCCAGCGCGTTTTCATCATCAGCGCCTTATTCATCTTCAGCGCCTTGGTCATCATCTAAGATGAGTTCAGCATCGTCTAGCCAATCGAGCAAAGAATCAGCGGAAGTCATAACAACCAACCCCAAATATACCATCGCAAAAATAGACAACTGCGGCGTCGGCATTAGCCCACCCGCCAAAACTTATAGCTTAATTGCCGATTATGGATTCAATTCGTCCGGACAAAATTTCCCCAATGTTGGCGGCTGGAATCATGTTGCCAATGGCGACCCCAAAGAGTGGAAAAATATCAAACTCAATCCAACTGAATACGCCATTAATAGCAAAGGTGTCGCTAATCCTAGCTGCAATAACGTTGATGCTTTAAATGTGATTCTCGTTAAGAAGTATGCGAATTGGGATCACCAGCACTCCAACGGTTTACAAAAATTTCTTGCGGCCGACGGACAAATGTTTGGCGACATCACCGCCATAGTCGTAGATTTAAAAATAAACTCGGCTAAAACCAGTCTCGCAACATTTCAAAACCTTAAAAATACTTACGGGGCTTACGGTGTTTCCGACAACACTATCAGGAGTATGGATGGTGGGATGGTTAACATAGGTTTGACGTTTTCTGATAATTCGACCCTAAAAGCCTCGATCATTATAGAGCTCGACCAAAACATGCTATTTGATGAATGGGTTCGCGTGACCATCGACATGAACAAAATGGATTTCTATTCAGAGAATAACTACGTTAGAACGCCAAAACCCCGCACTGAACTGGATCAAGCACTTATTACAACCATGAATTTCATGGGTGAAACACGTACCGGCAGTGTTTTGCGCGGCGCTATTAATAACTGGAACGATACGGTACCCGAAACATTTAAAGAAATGGATCTCAGCATCAAGAAAATAGAATTTACGTTGAAGTAGGATTTTTACAGCGCCGCTATCACCCCTAATAAAATCCCACACTCCTGTGTGGGATTTTTAATTCGAGCATTTACACCCCCTACCCAAAAGTAACGTCTGAGTTAACAGCTACCAGCGCATCATGTATACTTCTCGCCCGTGTTACGAGAGTTATCATTCGTCCCAATAAGCTCTTGGCACTTCGAAACTATCCCTGCATATTTCAGTTCAACTATCAGCGCCTTAGCGGCGTCACAACTTATGCAGGTCGTCCATGAAGGTCATGGATAGCCTCTTGAAGCAGAGATCCTGCGGAGAGAGTAACCCCACACTAAAGAGGATAAAACTGTGCTCAATGCCTACCGTAATCATGTTGCCGAACGCGCCGCCGAAGGCGTTCCACCAAAACCACTTAACGCAGAGCAAGTTGCTGGGTTGGTTGAACTACTTAAAAATCCTCCTGCCAATGAGGCAACAGTGCTGCTGGATTTAATCACACACCGTGTTCCGCCCGGTGTCGATGAAGCCGCTTACGTTAAGGCGGCTTTTTTAAGCGCTCTATTAAAGGATGAAGCAAGCTCGCCCCTAATTGATAAACCTCTCGCGATAAAGCTGCTCGGTATGATGCTTGGCGGTTACAACATTGAACCGCTCGTTAACTTGCTCGACGACAAAACCCTTGCACCCCTTGCTGCTAATGAATTGAAGCACACCTTGTTGATGTTTGACGCCTTCCATGACGTGGAAGAAAAATTCAAAGCGGGCAACCTTTATGCTAAAGAGCTTATCCAATCCTGGGCAGATGGCGAATGGTTTACCAGCAAACCTACAGTACCGCAAAGCACCAAACTCACCGTCTTAAAAGTGACGGGTGAGACTAACACCGATGATCTATCACCAGCGCCAGATGCCTGGTCTCGCCCTGATATTCCGCTCCACGCACTCGCTATGTTTAAAATGGCGCGCGATGGCTTAACGCCCGATCAACCGGGTGCGGTAGGCCCCATTAAACAAATCGCTGCGTTAAAAACTAAAGGCTATCCGCTGGTGTTTGTGGGCGATGTGGTTGGCACCGGCTCCTCCCGCAAATCTGCTACCAACTCGGTTCTGTGGTTTATTGGCGAGGATATTCCCGGCGTACCCAATAAACGCACAGGCGGCGTTTGTATTGGCAACAACGTGGCACCGATTTTTTACAACACGATGGAAGATGCAGGCGCGTTAGTTTTCGAAGCCCCGGTAGAAAAATTACATATGGGTGATGTGATTGAAATTCGCCCTTACGAAGGCAAAATTCTTAACGCCGACACTGGTGCGCTACTGTCAGAATTTAGTTTGAAATCCGATGTGTTGTTGGACGAAGTTCAAGCGGGCGGCCGCATTCCGTTGATTATTGGCCGCGGCTTAACAACCAAAGCGCGCGCCGCACTTGGCCTACCGGCCAGCACCCTGTTCCGCTTACCTGAAATACCAACAGATACCGGCAAGGGTTACACTCTCGCGCAAAAAATGGTGGGAAAGGCTTGCGGCACAAAAGGGATTCGACCCGGCACTTATTGCGAGCCCTACATGACGACCGTAGGCTCACAGGATACCACCGGCCCCATGACCCGCGACGAGCTGAAAGACTTGGCCTGCTTAGGATTCTCAGCGGACTTGACCATGCAGTCGTTCTGCCATACAGCGGCTTATCCAAAACCCGTTGATATCGAAACCCAGCATACCTTGCCTGACTTTATCATGACCCGGGGCGGCGTTTCTCTGCGCCCGGGTGACGGTATTATTCACAGCTGGTTGAACCGTATGTTGTTGCCCGACACGGTCGGCACTGGTGGCGATTCGCACACTCGCTTCCCGATTGGTATTTCTTTTCCAGCCGGCTCGGGCCTAGTAGCTTTTGCCGCCGCTACCGGTGTTATGCCTTTAGATATGCCGGAATCTGTTTTAGTAAGATTCAAAGGCGAACTTCAGCCGGGCATCACTCTGCGCGATTTGGTCAATGCTATTCCGCTCTATGCCATCAAAGCGGGCTTATTAACGGTTGAAAAGAAAAACAAAAAGAATATTTTCTCAGGCCGTATTCTTGAAGTGGAAGGCTTGCCAACGCTGAAAGTTGAACAAGCTTTTGAAATTTCTGATGCTTCCGCTGAACGCTCGGCCGCTGGATGCACTATCAAAATGGACCCAGCACCGATCATTGAATATATGACGTCCAACATTACGATGCTGCGCTGGATGATCGAACAAGGTTATGGCGATGTGCGCACCCTTGAGCGTCGCGCGCAGAAAATGGAAGCCTGGATTGCTAACCCGCAGCTAATGCAGGCCGATAAAGATGCCGAGTACGCCGCGATTATCGACATTGACCTTGCCGACATCAACGAGCCTATACTCGCCTGCCCTAATGATCCCGACGATGTGAAAGTTTTATCGGAAGTTCAAGGTGCAAAAATTGATGAGGTTTTTATAGGTTCGTGCATGACCAATATCGGTCACTTCCGTGCAGCCGGTAAATTGTTAGCATCGACCAAAGAAGAATTAACAACTCGCTTATGGATTGCACCGCCAACTAAAATGGATGAGCATCAATTGCGGGAAGAAGGTTATTACAACATTTTTGGCGCAAAGGGTGCGCGTACTGAAATGCCGGGGTGCTCTCTCTGTATGGGCAACCAAGCACGCGTTGCGCCTAACTCTACAGTGGTTTCAACCTCTACGCGGAACTTTCCCAATCGCTTAGGTAACGGTGCGAATGTGTATCTCGCGTCGGCGGAATTAGCGGCCATCGCCGCCGTTATGGGTAAGCTACCAACACCGGAGGAATATCAAGGTTACGCACAAAAAATTAACAGCATGGGCAGTGAGATTTATCGTTACCTTAACTTCAATGAAATTGCGAGCTATCAAAAAGCAGCAGACGAAGGTAAAAGAATTGCGGCCGTTGAAATTCAAACAGTAGCTATTTAGGGGGATGTGAAAAACAGGAGCTACTTAAGGAAGCGTTATCTTGGCCGCACTCGTTAACTGGACTGAGCCTGCGCTCGAAGATTTAGATGGTGTTTATGAATTTATTGCTCGTGACTCTTTGTATTACGCTGAAAGTTTTATTGAGCAAGTCATTGATTCCATTGGACGATTAGAGCAATTCCCTCAAAGCGGCCGTGCTGTACCAGAAGCTAAAATCTGGGGTTAGAGATCTGGGGTTAGAGTAAAGATTAATTTTCACTTTGAAAAAAGTTTACTCGACCCCAGATTTCGACCCCAAATTTCGCTAACTTATTACAAAGACTCCAAGAATCTCAGAACATCTTGCTTTTGCGAAGCTTGCAAGGCTTGGTAACGCGCTTTCGAGGCCTGCCCTTCTCCGCCATGCCACAAGACTGCTTCTTCTATGCTTCTTGCACGCCCGTCATGAAGGTAGCTCTGCACAGGCGTACAAACTTGAGCACCTTGAGCTGCGTTTGTAGTTCCGCCAGTTACACAAGCTGATAAACCCAAGCCCCATAAAGGAGCTGTACGCCATTCAGCGCCTGTCGCCTGACCTTCGCCTAAGCTATCCGCCATATCAGCACCCATATCATGCAATAGCAAGTCTGTGTACGGATGGATAACTTGGCTTCTCAACTCACCCAGAGGATGGTACTGGCTAGTCGTAACAGTCGGAGTGTGGCAGGCAACACAACCAAGGCTGGTAAATTGCGTCTCACCGCGCTCTACAGCTGCATCATTGATACTGCGCTGAGGACGAACACCCAAAGTAGCTATGTATTTCACTAAATTATTGAGGTGTGTATCTGATAACTCTGACCCACTGGCACCGCAATCGTTTTGGCTTGAGCCGCAATCAGGGTTCGGCATAAGGCTAGTCATCACACCCATATCTGTATTGAATGCCGCAGCAACTTGATGCTTAACACTCGTCGCAGCTGCTTTGTAGCCAAAGCGACCCAAACGTGTTTGAGCGGTTGCCGGATCGGCTATACGACTCGCCTTACCAGAAATGCCATCACCGTTTGCATCATTCACATCTTCTTTTGCCAGAATAGTTGTTTCTGGAATTGCTTCAAGCAAGCCCATACCCACCAATTGTGGTGCAACACGAGCAGAGAAGAGTGACGGCCGAACACCCGTAAATTGGTAGTTAGGCTTACGCAGACCGCCCACATCTGTCCAGGATTGGATCGACGGCGTACCTTCACTAGTAGCACTACCTAGAACTTTGGGCTGTAAAACTCGACCCATTGATGGATGAGAATTACCATTGGCATCGGCCACCTTGAATACCCATTTTTCCAATGGTTCGCCAACAGGTGCGGGTGCAGCACGGCCATTGCGTACATGGCACGATACACAACGATCACTAACGAAGTGAGTGCCTGCTTTGCCAACAGTATCTGCAAAGGTACCGTTATCAGCCACGTTTTCATCATGCGAACCATCGACAAAAGAGGCGTGATGCACGCGGCGGCCCAACACGAAAGCCTGGCCATTCAATGCACTGAGATTAGTTGCCATCTGGATAAAGTGGTTATCTGGCTCATTTGAATGGTTGTAAGGCAAAGTCGTTTTACCGCCTAACCACGCTTTTTCAGCTATTTTAATTGAGTCTTTGGTTCCACCAACAATACCGAAAGCACCTGTCACATCCCAAGGCACAAGACCTTCACCGACGATATAGAGATAGGATGTGCCGTAGTAAGCAGAACGGCCACGAGGCACAGTATGATCCAAGAATTGGCTCATCTCGAATTCCAACTTGTCACCTATTTGGATATTGCGGCCTTCACGTGCATTGAAGCTTCTTTCTTTATAGTAATGCAAATCATCAATCACATTCATGGTGCCATTATCATAGAATTCGGCAGCAGTATTAACGCCACGATAGAACCAACGGTTTTCTGCTTCCGTATCACTTAAGCGGAATTGTGTTGTAACGTTCATTCTTACAACACTGCCGCCCTTCGCAACATAATCGACGATCTCAATAGTAGCGGTACGGTGCTCCCAGTAGAAACTCAGGAAGTGATCATAAGCTTGAAATTGGCTTTCTTTAGCATGACGGTCACGGCCACGATCCGATATGCGAGTGACCAAAGCATCACCGCGGTCGAACTGAATAACAGGCTCTA
>JAYWHF010000586.1:0-6774 GCA_043777855.1 Gammaproteobacteria bacterium
TCATATCTCTTGCCGGAGAAAAAGCGACGAGCTTACAGGTAGCTGATCTCTTTTTCTATGCGGGTTGAGTTATGCACTTCGCAGTTGAATCCGCCTGGTAATAATCAAAACTCATTAAGTAAATAACTAACTAAGTTAAAAAACTAAGGCGAGAAATTGCATGAAAATTTTCCCGGCAAAAAAAATCATTCGTAAATTTTGCGCTGTTTGTAGTGCCTCGGCGCTTTATCTGTTTTCGGGTAGTCTTCAGGCGGCCACGGTAGACTTGCTTGTGCTTTACGATACATACACCAAAGACTATTTTCAGGGTGATGTTCAAACCGCCATGCTGGGTTGGGTTAACCAGATGAATGCGGCCTACAAAGATAGTCAGGTAGATATTCAACTGCGTTTAGTCGGTGCTCGCTATCATGAAGAAAGTGGTAGCAATATGAGTGAAGTGCTAAGCAATCTGCGTGTGGACGCTGCAGCAATTGCCTTGCGCGATGAGCTGGGCGCAGATTTTGTGTCGCAATTGCACAAGACGGGTTCGTGCGGTATTGGCTACTTCAGTGTTAATAAAAACTGGACATGGAATGTGCTTAGCCCTAACTGCGGCCCTATGGTTATGTCGCACGAGTTAGGGCACAACATGGGCTTGAATCATTCGCGTCGCCAAGGTGATACCTCAGGTGTGCGTTATGGTTATGGTCTCGGTTATGGGGTGGACAATGTATTCGCTAGTATTATGGCTTACCCCTCAGTATTCAAAACCACGCGCTTCAATCGGTTTTCCAACCCCAACATTAGTTGCCGGGGCCTGCCCTGCGGTATTCCTGTTGGCAATGGTGATGAAGCTTATGCGGCGTTAGCTTTGCAAAATGTGCGTGATGAAATTGCGGCATTCAGGCCTACCGTTGGAGCGCCGACGAGTAGCGCTGCCAGCAGTAAAATCTCTGTAAATTCTAGCAGCCGTGTTGCTAGCAGCAGCAGAAGTTCAGTGGTGAGTGGCTCGTTCAATTTAACGGTAGAAGCGGAAAAATTTTCGTCTTACAGGGGCGTGTTTACACAAGCAACCACGGACATTGGCGGTGGTGAAAATGTCGGTTGGATTGATCCTACCGACTGGATGCTGTTTGACAATATTACGATACCTACATCCGGTGTTTATACGGTTGAATTTCGTGTGGCGAGTTTAAACGGCGGCGGCGAAATGGCGTTTGATTTATTTGATCCGGTTACTGGCATCAAAAACTTGGCTATATTGCCTGTTCCAAGAACTGGCAGCTATCAAGGTTGGACCACAATTTCAGAGCAGGTCAGTATTAACGCTGGTACCTATAAATTTGGAATTTACGCAAGAAAAGGTGGGTGGAATGTTAACTGGTGGCGTCTTTCGAAATAGATATTTGTTGTAGTTTATTGTTAACGGGCTGGTGTTGCGAAAAATACAATCCGCGTAGCATTATTTTTTTTCGTTGGAATCAACTAGCTCGTTATTTTTTCTAAAAAATGTTTGTTAGTTGTAGAAAAAAACCGTTTAGAAAACGCCGTTCCGAAAAGTAATCGTTCTAAAAAATAAGAGGCCTGTAAAATGAAAATCACTTCAGCATACTGGATTCCTCTCGGACTACTGGCAGTGAGCTTAATCATAGGGGTCATTCTAGTTAACCAGAACAGTTCCCACATGGTGCCAGCCACTAATGATGTCGCAATGGCAGCCGTGACAGATCCACCCCAGAATCAGGTGCCAGTTCAAATCGCTGCTGCTCAAGGCGCGAAAAAAATAGTGGATGGTCCGCCCCCCGAACTGCGCGAGAGATTCAAAGCCATGCAGGATCGCAGGCCTCACACTAACTTTGATGCGGCCACTGTTGCCGCTGCCGTTGCACGTGAAACTCTGTGGGCTACCGCGACGAGCCCCTCAAAAAACTTACCCTTAAAGCCCGAAGAATTCACCGATGGACGCCAGTTTATTAATTTTGATGAGATAAAAATTGAAACACTCATTCCAGGCGATAGCTTAAAAATTTCTATCGACGAGCTTAAGCAGAGTTATCAAGTAATCATTGATCGGGTGGAACAGCACGATTACGAACACATCAGTTGGCATGGCCACTTAGATGCCGGTGACGGCCAAAGCTACAGTGTTAATTTTACGCGCGGCGAAAATCTAACAGTTGCGGGATTGGATACACCGGAGGGCAGCTATGTCTTGCAAGCACATGGAAATAATGGATGGATTGCATCAAGCGGTCTATTGTTCAAAGTAGACCCAGAGGTGAGTGATGTTGTCTACCCCGTCGATGAGGAACATACACTTTAAGTGCTAGTCTCGCCTATCTAGAATATTCCTATCTATGGCTAATATCCTACAGCCAAACCCGTTTTTATCCTTTAGAATTGTGTGCATAAATACTTGGCAGCGATAGCTAGGCATACACACCGATGCCCCCAAACAATAAGAGTGCATCACAAACATAACGGAATTACCCATGCTTAGCAGTATTAAGGAGTGACGTAATGTCAGCTCAAAACCTTTTTTTTGTCGCAAGAGCGCGGCTAACAGCACTTCATATTCTACAAGGGATATTGTATGCAGCCAATTCACGATAAAATAGTTACCCGCTATTTTCAAATACTTATTTTTTTAATTATTTCACTTTTCTCAATGAAAGGAGTTGCTATGTCGTTATTGTTTGGTACAGAAGTCGTGTTGTTTTCGCCGATGGAGGGGAAAATAACGTTTGAAGGAAAGCCCGCAGCGAATGCGAAAATTGTAAGAACCATTATTTGGAAAGGTGATGCAGGTGAAACAGATACTTTTTTTACTTCCGATCATGGAGAGTTTAAGCTGCCCATAAAAAAAACCAGAGCACGAATTCCCTTGCTGGCAGAATTTGTACTAACGCAAGAAGTGAGTGTTTTTTACGATCAAAAAGAATTTCCTATTTGGGTTAAAATGAAACAGGATTTAGGCGAATATGGTGAGCTGGGTGGAGCGCCAAAAAATTTACGATGTGAGCTTACTGATGAACTCGTTCGCCTGGAAAATTTTAATGGCATGTTTGGTACGTCCTGTAAATGGGACTCAATTGAAAAACGAGGAGAAAAATAATGGGCGTAATATCACCTAAAGTGGCGGCAACTTTGGCGAATGAAGTTTATGGCGCACAATCAGAATTAACCACTGCATTGTTCCTTAAAAATTCCATATTTTCTCAGAAATCAAACGATTCGCAGCACCTTAAAGCCAAAGTAGGTTTTCGAATTATCAATGCCAATGATGGCTTTGGTGTTTGTACTCGTGGTGGCCTAGGCTACGAAAACGATCTTTTCATTATGTTTCGTGGCACAACAGGGAAAAACTATGGCGCTGATGTTATTAGCGATGCACGTATAGGGGTAGAAACTTCTACAACAGGTTTACCTGTACACATTGGTTTCAATCACGCTTTTTGTAGCATGATGCCCGCGATTGATGAATTTCTAAAAAATCATGCGGATGCATTAGGTACTGTTCATTGCATTGGTCATAGTTTAGGGGGTGCGGTTGCTGCTATTGCGGCTGAATGGTTAAGTGCAAGACGGCAAAATGTAAAACTTTACACCTTTGGCGCACCTAAGCCCGGCTTAGAATTTTTTGCGGATAAGCTAACCACAAATGTAGGTGCTGATAATATTTATCGCGTTTATCACTCAACGGATGTGGTGCCCATGGTGCCGGTTTACCCATTCACACATTCACCCACAACCCATTGTGGTTATCAGTTACCTAGCAGTTCATTTATTTCACCTTCGGCACATAAAATGGTGAATTACACAGAGTCGGTTAAGAGTTCTTCATGGGCAACGCTGAAGCAAATGGGTGAACAAACGGCAAACGCTAATTCTATTGAACATTGGTTGAAATCAGACAAGCCCTTAAACCCTGCTGACCCTAAAACGTGGGAGTGGATTAATGCTGGGTTAACGTGGGTGTTGCGAAAAGTAATTGGCGGCGCGGCTGTTTACATGCAATCGCCCATCGTGTCATCAATTTCTTTAGCGGATAAAATCGCATGGATTTTAAAGAAAGGTATCGATCTTTCGGTGGATGCGAGTGGTTGGGTGCTTAGTATCATGCGTAAAATTATGCAGGCGTTGGGGCAGAAAGTTGCTAAGTTGGCCGCTGAGTTAACGCAGCAGGTTATGCGTGTTATTCTTAAACGGCTCATAGAAAGAATGAGTGCTGAAGCTGTTCGTGCAATTAGAGGATTGATGGTGAAGCTCTAAATGAAATACTCATAATTCAAAGAATTTAAATTAACTGTTACTCGCGCTTTGCGGGCGTGATTATTGCTTCATACATTTTCTATGCTACCATTTGTCGTTCAGGATAACATTCAGCAGGAGTTCACAATGAGTTTGCCTTCCAGTTACTACACGTTTCAAAAAACCCTTGATCAGTTCATCTATTTCTCCCCAATAACAATGGGTGGTTCTTCGGGCCGGTCCGTCAAAATAAGTAAAGCATTATTTCTTCCATTTTTTTGTGCCGTTGACCCAAACACACATGACGGGCAAGCCATTATTCGCCAAATTGAAAATTTGCGTACTACCTGCACTATTGCTCGCGGCGAAACCGGCAGTAACTATGCCAATAACCCAAAGCAATCCAGTCAACATATAGCATGCCTAGGTAAGCTTAATGATGGCTTTTCACAAGTTTTAATTGTTAAAAACCTACATGTGCATTACCGCATAAGTCAGGAAAGTGGCGATAAATGCCCAACTATCTATATAACGCAAGTGAAGGCGATAAATCGTGATGCAGGAAGTTTGCCGGGATTGTATGAGCTGAAAACGTCATTGCGTGGGTCGGTCTTGCCAGAACAAATGAAAAACAAGCAAGTCGATGGGAAAAAAGTGTACATCAATGGCGCCTCACAGACTGTAAAAGACGCGATGATGCAAGCGCAATATGCAACCAGTGATAAAAATACGATTTTATTTTACAGCCCCGCGAGCGTAAGCGATGATTTCGGCATGTGGCAGTCAAAAGCTCTTTCTCATGCAACTAAAAATACCATCAATGAATTAGTCAATGTATTCAAAGAAAATCAAAACCGCGGTGTGAGCTGGTATGTGGAGGGCGAAGGCACCGCATTATTATCTGAAGCCTTAAAGCGCATTCCGGGTGAGTTGAACAAGCACCAATTTCGTTTTGTTAACCCCATTGGTAATACCTCAAAAGTGTTGCAAATACTCACCACTAAAAAAGCCATATTGGAGGGGGATTTTTTTAGTTATCACCACAACGCGACTGCTTTATTCTCTATATCGAAACAGAAAGATAAGTTGATGTCTGCTATGGGAAAGCTGCCAGCAGGAAAAAATTACGATAAAATTACCCGCAGTTACATCATGAAATCCATTGAAGGGCTTGCACACGTGGGCTCTCGCAGTGTTACTCAGCACGACAAGTTGAACTTAGCAAATCAAACATTTGTTCAATGGTTAAGAAAAGCAGGGGTTTATCGCTAATGAAATATCCTGGCAATATTATTGGCCCCCGTTTTGAATCAGGCGACTTGGTTACCTTTACCTTTGATGGTGCAGAGTTAACCTTGCGTTTACCGGTTGTGCCGAACAACAAGCACAATGAAGATACAGTTACACGCATTAAGGACTTTCGCGGAATTGATACACGAGAATGGGATACCAATGATCAAGAACGGCCCTGTATTCAATTGGCAACTCAACGCTGGTCTTTTGAGGATGCTAGGTCATTAGATGATATTGCTCAATGTGAAGTACATGTAAGCTTAATAGAAGTTACCCAGCCGCAATGTAAAAAGAATGTTTTACTTTGCACAGCAGGTTTTGAAGAGACAGTACTGGCTTGGTTGTGCTATTCATTTGCAAATCATGAGGAAAAATATCAAGAAGATTCAAACTGGCCTTCGCTGGCAAATCGTTATCTCGGGAAATCTATTTTAAAAGAACATTTGAGTTGGTTTATGGTTCAGCTGTGTTTTTTTGAAGGTACAATGCCTAGGCCAACAATGATGATTCCTATCAACAATCGATTTGTAATAATGATGAGTATCGAAATAGACAGCCTTCACTACGCAGGCCGTCAAAATCCCTACAGCAAAGAATTACTCAGAAAATTTGAATTTGAATTGTTTGATGATTTTCTTAGCCATTTTGATTTGCGTTACACTCCAGAGACCATTGCTACTATTCAATCATTAAAATTTTGATTTGCGGTATGCATCGGAAATTATTACAATAATTCAGTTGTTAAAAAGTGGAGATAAGAAGCTTTCGAAAGTTACAAATTTTTTAAAATCATCAGCGTAATAATGTGGTTAAATTTTTCACGGAATTGATCAATGACTATCGAAGTATCCTCTATAATCGTATTTTTTCTTGGTATTCTATTGAAGTTTATCGCTGTTAGTCTCTCGCATGATGGTGGAGACTATAAGGGGGGCTATGTTCTTACTGCGGCAACAACCGCCTTAGTTTTCATGCTTTTTTGTAACCTTGCGGCATCTAACTCGCGTTGGTATTTAATTTTATTTTTAACGATTTGTTTTATTCTAGGTGCTGCAAATAAGCATATTTTTTCAAGTCGGTTTGGTGGTTATATTGTTGCATCTTATATTGGTATTTGGTTAAGCACCCCTTACGCGGTTTATGTTTTTCTAAGGCGGATTCAACTGCGAAGTGCATAACTCAACCCGCATAGAAAAAGAGATCAGCTACCTGTAAGCTCGTCGCTTTTTCTCCGGCAAGAGATATGAG